>NZ_JBSGDY010000011.1:0-73608 GCF_053602615.1 Micromonospora sp. NPDC004336 | reverse complement strand
CCGGTGCCCGTGGGGGGCGGGGGGCCGGTGTTCTGACGTCCGCCCGCCCGACGCCCGGGCGACCGGCCCGCGCCTCGCGGGCCGGTCGCCGCGTTTCCGGCGCGCGCACGCCGGCGGGCGGACGCCGGCGCGCGGACCCGGGGTGGCGCCGCGCGGCAAGGCGGGACCGCGGCCGGACGAAGCCGAGTCCGTCTCGCGAAAAGCCCCGATTTTATCAACATCCGGACAGGTTGCCTGGCGTGTTTCGGTTCACCTTCAGGAACGGGTACCTGTCCCGGTGCGTCAGTGAGGGACGATGGGCAATCGGGGACCACGACTGTGAGGGAATCATGCGAGCTGTCCAGGACCAGCTGATCCGGCGCGGGGGCGACCGGCGGGGTGGGCGACGCCGCGGGTTCGCGGCGGCGGTGCTCGCCGCGACACTCGCCCTGACCGCCGCCTGCACCGACGGGGGTGGGGGCAAGCCCTCCGGCTGGCAGGACGGCGGCCAGCCGGCCGCGCCGAAGGCCGCGGCGACCATCGTCGAGCCCAAGGCCGACGCGAAGGACGTGCCCGCCTCGACCGGCATCACCTTCACCACGAAGGACGCCCAGGAGACCGCCGTCGAGCTGAAGGACTCGGCCGGCGAGGCCGTCGAGGGCAAGCTGACGGCCGACGGGAAGAGCTGGCTGCCGGCCGGCGCGCTGAAGTACGGCGAGACGTACACCGCCACCGTCACCGCGACCGGCGAGGACGGCCGGCCCGCCACGGCCACCAGCAGCTTCACCACCATGGCGAAGCCCGGCAGGCAGGTCCGGGTCAGCAGCTTCCTCGGCGACGACCAGGTGGTGGGCATCGGCATGCCCCTGATCGTCAAGTTCAGCCGGGCCATTCCGGAGGACTACCGCGACGACGTCCAGAGCCGGATGACGGTCACCTCCACGCCGGCCCAGGAGGGCATCTGGCACTGGGTCAGCCCGACGGAGATCCGCTACCGCCCCAAGGAGTTCTGGCAGGCCGGCAGCAAGGTCTCCTACCGCGTCCAGGCGGGCGGCCTGCCGCTGGGCGACGGCTGGTACGGCCGCGCAGACCTCAGCGTCGACATCAAGGTCGGCGCCGCGCTGATCATGACGGTGGACAACAAGACCAAGCGGATGACCGTCACGAAGAACGGCTCCGTGATCAAGACCATCCCGGTCAGCCTCGGCAAGAAGAGCACCCCGTCGTCCAGCGGCACGATGGTGGTGATCGAGAAGCTGCGCAAGACGGTCTTCGACACCTTCGACGAGCTGGGTCCGGAGGAGGGCTACCGCACGAAGATCGACTACGCCCAGCGGCTCACCTGGGGCGGCGAGTTCATCCACGCGGCGCCCTGGTCGGAGGGGCAGCAGGGCCAGGTGAACGTCTCGCACGGCTGCGTGAACGTCTCGATGGCCAACGGGGCCTGGCTGTTCGCCAACACCCGCATCGGTGACCCGATCACCGTCAAGGGCACCGAGCGCAGGCTCCAGAACGGCAACGGCTGGACCGACTGGAACATGAGCTGGGAGGAGTACGTCAAGGGCAGCGCCCTGCCGTACGAGCCGGCGACCGAGGCGGACCCGGACGTGAGCGCCGAGCCCGAGGTCACCCCGACCTCCTGAGCCCGCAACGCCGAAGGCCCCCTCTGCGAGGAGGGGGCCTTCGTCAACCGGGTGACTGATGGGAATTGAACCCACGACAACCGGGACCACAACCCGGTGCTCTGCCAACTGAGCTACAGCCACCATGCCGTTCACACCCGATGGATCCACACCCGGTCGATCGCCCCGGGCGGGGTGCGGACCAATAATAGCCCCACCCCGACCCGCCGCGTCCAGCGGGTTGTCCCGGCCGCCGCTACAGCTGCGCGGCGATCGCCTTGGCGGTCTCCACGTCGGGCCCGGGCAGCGGCACGAAGACCGTCCGCCGGTAGTACTCCAGCTCCCGGATGCTCTCCCGGATGTCTGCGAGCGCCCGGTGCGCGAGCCCCTTCTGCGGCTGCCCGAAGTACACGCGCGGGTACCAGCGGCGGCACAGCTCCTTGATCGAGGAGACGTCGATCATCCGGTAGTGCAGGTGCGCGTCGAGGCGCGGCATGTCCCGGCCGATGAAGCCCCGGTCGGTGGCGATGGAGTTGCCGCACAGCGGCGCGGTGCGCGGATCCTTGACGTGACTGGTGACGTAGTCGAGGACCATCTCCTCGGCCTGGGCCAGGGTCACCGTCGAGCGCCGCACCTCCTCGGTCAGCCCCGACTTGCCGTGCATCGTCCGGACGATCTCCGGCATCGCCTCCAGCGCCGCCTCGTCGGCGTGGATCACCACGTCGACGCCCTCCCCGAGCACGTTGAGATCGGGATCGGTGACGAGCGCGGCGACCTCGATCAGCTTGTCCCTGCCGAGGTCCAACCCGGTCATCTCACAGTCGATCCAGACGAGAAGATCAGCCACCGGCCCAGCCTACGCGCAGCCCCGACGGCCGCGCGCCCGCGCACCGTGGCCCGGCCCGACCGTTAGGGTTTCCCCGTGCCAGCCGAACCCGTCGCACCGCCCGCCGTCACCGACGACGCCGGCGGCCGTACGGTTCGTCGGCTCGTCGCCGTGCTGGCGCTGGCCGCCGTGCTGCCGGCGCTCTACCTGCCCGGCCTGGTGCACGACTTCTTCGACCTGAAGATCTACATGCGGGCGATGGACTGGTGGGCGGCCGGCAACCCGCTCTACGACTACGCCCAGCCCGATCGCGTCCAGGGCGAGCTCTACTTCACCTATCCGCCGTTCAGCGCGCTGCTGCTGCGCCCGTTCGCGCTGCTGCCGCTGGGCGTCACCGTGGCGATCTTCACGGCGCTGACCGTGCTCGCCGTGGTGGTGACCACCCGCTGGCTGCTGGCGCCGGTGATCGCCCGGCACGACCTGCCCCGTGTGTTCACGCTCACTCTCGCCGTCCTGCTGGTGCTGGCCGTGGAGAGCACCCGCGAGACGATCACCTTCGGTCAGATCAACATGCTGCTGGTCGTGCTGATCCTGGGCGACCTGCTCTTCGCCGTACCCCGGGCGCGCCGCTGGGCCGGGGTGGGCGTCGGGCTGGCGACGGCGCTCAAGCTCTTCCCGGGCATCTTCATCGTCTACCTGCTGGCCACCCGGCGCTGGCGGGCGGCGGCGGTGGCGAGCGCGACGGCGGCCACCGCCACCCTGCTCGCCGCGGCGGTCGCGCCGCGCGACTCGTGGCGGTTCTGGACCCACGAGCTGTGGGCCACCGACCGGGTCGGGCGCACGGACTACACCGGCAACCAGTCGCTGTTCGGGCTGCTCAGCCGCATCACCGCGCCCGAGAAGCCGGGCCAACTGCTCTGGCTGCTGCTGGTGGCGGTCGTCGCCGGGTACGGGCTGTGGCGGGCGGCGCGGGCCGCGCGGGCCGGCGACCCGCTCGCCGGGCTCGCCCTCACCGGGCTGGTCGGCGCGCTGGTCAGCCCCATCACCTGGACCCATCACATCTACTGGTTCATCCCCGCCGTGGTGGTGCTGGCGGACGCGGCGCTGGCCGTCGACCCCGCCACCGAGGGTGGCGTCCGCCGCCGCAACGCACTGGCCGCGCTCGCGATCGGCACGACCCTGCTGATCGTGTACGGCGTGGTGACCTTCTACGACTGGGGGGTCGGTCCGGCGCGCACCGACTCGCCGGGCGAGTTCCTGACGCGCAACACGTACGTGCTGCTGAGCCTGCTGCTGCTGGTGACGCTGCCGGTGCGGCGCGGGCCGGGAAAGTCGCGCCAAATGGACAGTCTTCCCGAGTAGCCCCCTTCACCGCTAATCTGGTCGCAACTACCTCAGATGTCTCTCGGGTAGCACCGATCCCCCGGTGAAGGCGGCCCTCCGCGTCGGCAGCGCGGAGGGCCGCTCGCCGTCCCCCGCCTCTTCGCCGTCGCGAACCACGCGCCGCCGCCGAAGGGCGGTGCCGCCGGAGGGCGGTGCCGCCGCCCGGGCGACCGCCGGACGCCGTCGGCGTGGGCCCGGGAATTACGGACACCGTCGGCACCGTCCGGGAGCCGGACGCCGTCAGCACGGGAAGCCCGGCAACCACGGACACCGTCGGCACCGTCCGGGAGCCGGGCGCCGTCAGCGGGCAGCGTCCGGGGACTCCGGGACGGCGGGGCGGAGCCGGCCCTCGGCCGGGACCGGCACAGTCGTCTCCTCGGGGACCGGCGGAGTCGTGCCCTCCGGGGCCGCCGGCGGCCAGGCGAGGCTGAGGCTCACCCCGGGCGGCCGGAGCGCGGGATCGTCGCCGGCGAGGTCGGCGAGGGTCGCGGGCCGGCGCGCGGGCACCGGCCCGATCGCCGGCCGGGACCCGCCGGGGCCGGCGCCGACCGAGGCGAGCTGGCGCCCGACGGCCCGCGACCGGTCGCTGTCCCGGGTCGGCTGGGCGCCCAGCCCGCTGAGCGAGGTCACGCCGAGCCGCCCGGCCAGCACCGGCACCTGGTCCGGTTCGACCACGAAGACCACCTCGCGTGGGCGCACCGGGCGCAGCAGGAGCAGCACGGCGAGCGCCACCGTCAACGCCCCGCCGGCCAGCAGGGCGGCGGTCGCCTGGGCGGTCCACCCGGCACGCAACTCCGCCCGCAGTTCCAGGGTCAGGTCGGCCCGCCCGTCGGGACGCATCACGACCAGGCTCAGCCGCCGGTCGGCCAGGTCCTCCGGGGACCACTCCAGCGCGCCGGTCCCCTCGCGTACCCAGAAGGGCTGGTCGATCGGCGTGACGGCCGGCGCGGGCCCGGCGGACGGCGCGACGGGTCCCAGCCGGACCGGCAGCGGACCCCGGGCCAGGGCCACCCGCTGGACCTCGGCGTGCGGCACCGCGTCGAGCCAGCGCCGCACCTCGTCGGCGGGGGCCAGTCCGACGAAGGCGGGGCCGTCGGCCGTGCGGGCCTCCAGCCGGAGCCGGGACTGCCCGGCCCGGGTGAACGGCGCCTCCGCGCGCAGCAGCCCGTCGAGGTCCCGGACGACCACCGCGTGCCCGGGGGTGTGCACGGTCTCGAACCGGGCGCCGAAGGCCCCCGCGGAGTCGGCCTGCCGGGTGAGCATGCCCAGCACCGCGCCGGCGAGCAGCGCCGGAATCCCGATGGTCAGCAGCAGCACCCCGCCGAGCACCCGCACGAACCGCATTCGCCTCGTCCCCCTCCGTAGCCGGATACCCGGCCGACCTTACCGACGCGGGACGGCTGATCAGCGGATATCCACGGCACGGGTCCGGAAAGCAGCCGACCCGCCGGCTGCGCCGACGGGCCGGTGGACGACGCGGCGGGTCACGCCTTCGGCGTGGGCTCCCGTCGGGTCCGCGCGAACGCGAGCCCGCCGAGGAGCAGGCCGCCCGCGCCGGCGACCAGGCCGGCGACGCCGAGGCCGACGGCCAGGCCGTCGCCCTCCGCGTCGTCGTCATCGTCGTCGGCCCGCGCCGGGGCGCCGCCGGTCGGCGCGGCCGACGGCGAGGCGGCGGTGAGGGTGAGCACCGGGGCCGGGCTCTCCGGCTCCTCGCCGCCGGGGGTCGGCGCCTCGATCCAGCGCTGCACGTTGCCGTCGGAGTAGGTCTGCAACGTCTTGAAGACCATCGTGTCGACCGCCGGCAGCGGCCCCATCGAGATCGGGAACTCCTGGAACTGGCCGGGCTTCACCCCCGCGTCCCCGGTCGCCGTCCAGGTCAGCTTCGCCACGACCTCCGTGAGCTGGCTGCCGTGCACCTCGACCGGCGGGTCGACCTTGCGCTTCTCCACCGCCACCGTCCAGCCCGGCACCGGCATCGTCGACACGGAGCCGACCGGCGCGTTCTCCGGCAGCACCACCTCCACCTTCGTGGTGGCGGCCGTGTCGCTCTCGTTGGGCACGCGGAAGGCGAACCGGCCGTAGCCGCCCTGCGTCGCCTCCTGCGGGTTGACCGTGACGTGGGCCGAGGCGGGCGCCGCGAAGCCGAGTACGGCGGTGGCGACGGCGCCGAGCGCCAGGGCGGCAGCGGCGGTTGCGGTACGCCGGTGACGGATCATCTGCGTGGAGCCTTCCTGTTAGCTGATCGGCACGGTGGCGGTCACCGTGGCCTGGTCGATGTCGGACGTACGGACGGTGACGCGCAGTTGCCACTCCCCCGCCGCCGGCAGGTTGATCTCGCCGGTGGCGTGGTAGTCGGTCAACGGCAGCAGCGGGACCTCGATCGGTTCGATCCCGGCCGACGGCAGGGCGGCCGTGGCGCGCCACTCCACCACCGGCTGCGGCCGGTTGTCCTTGGTGTACGCGTAGAAGTGCACGGTGTTGTTGCCCCGCTCGGCCGGGTCCAGCTCCACCTGGAGCGAGTAGATCGGGCTGGACAGGGTCGTCGAGAAGTAGCCGGGAGACCCGCCGGCCACGTCGGATCCGGCGGTACGAGCCGGGGTGGTCTGCACCAGGGTGGCGGTGAGGCCGAGCACCACGGCCGTGATCGCCAGCTCCGCCCAGACCGCCCGGCGCATCGAGGTCGGCCGGCCGGCCGCCGTGCGGCGGCGCACCAACTGCCGGGAGTACGCGGCCACCGCGATGACCAGCGCGAACAGCCCGATCTTGCCGAGCAGCAGCCGGCCGTACGTGGTGTCGACCAGGGCCGCCGGGGTGGCGACCTCGATCAGCGCCTGGACGGTGCCGGCGAGGAGCAGCGCCGAGACGGCCAGCGCCGCCCAGCGCGACCAGATCGGCAGGATCGCGTCCAGTTCCCGCTCGTCGGCCCGGCGCAGCAAAAAGCCGGCCAGCATCACCAGCCCGCCCAGCCAGACCGCCATGCTGCCCAGGTGGACCGCGTCGACGACGACCGAGACAGCCGGGGCGGGCGAGGCCGCCGGGTGCCCGGCCAGCGGCCAGGTCAGCAGCGCCGCAGTGCCGAGGATGGCCAGGATCACCAGGTCGGCGCGGCCGACCGGCCCCGCCAGCAGCGGCCGGAGCAGGAACGCCGCCGCCGCCAACAGGCCCAGCCGCACCAGGTGCGCCGCGCCGAACGTGCTGCCCAGCACCGCGCTGAGCCCCTCGCCGGTGACGTCGAACACGCCCCCGCCGGCGGTGTAGGGCACCTGGAGCAGGACGTTCGCCACGGTGGCGAAGGCCACCAGGCCGAGCCCCGCCCAGGCCAGCCGCGCCGGGCCCCGCCGGGACAGGCGACGGGGCCACAGCACGGCGAGGACCATCGCCGAACCGACGAGCAGCAGCAGGCCGACGTAGCCGAGGTACTTGGCGACCTTGACCGCGGTGCCGACCAACGGGTCGGCCCTGCTGTCGTCACCGCTGTCCACCGGCGGCGTCGAGGGCGCGCCGACGGAGTAGGTGAACGCGCCGGAGACCGGGTGGCTGTCGGCGGAGATCACCCGGTAGCTCACCAGGTAGGTGCCGCGCCCGCCGTCCGGGTCCACCGGGATCGTGACCACGCCGCCGGAGAAGCTCGGCTCGCCCCGGTCGGCGCGCGAGCCGTCCGGCGCGATGACCCGGATCTTGCCCGGCACCTTGCGGACGGACTCGGTGAAGGTCAGCACCACCTCGACCGGCCCGCTCGACACCACGGCCGAGGCGACCGGGCTGCTGCTCGCCAGCACCGCGTGGGCGCGGGCGGGACCGGCGGGGGCGATCAGCAGGGCGACGACGGCGACCAGCAGGCCGGCGGCGGCGGTCAGCCGGGTGAACCAGCGGCGGTTGGCGACACTCATGCCGGTCATGCTCTCGGACCCGACCCCTCGACCGCGACTCCTGCCCTGCCGAACACGGCCGGAGGGCGGCGCCGCGAGGTGGCCGGCGCGTGGTCAGCCATGCCGCGCCCGCAGCCCGGTCGCCACGGGGGCGTCCGACTCGCCGCTGACCCGTCCCAGCGCCCACAGCAGCCCCGCCTGCACCACGGCGGCGAGGTGGCCGACCTCGTGCACCAGTGCGGTGGTCGAGTTGGCGATGTCGACCGCGCTGGTGCCGGCCAGGCAGACCGCCAGCACCAGCGCCACCGGCACGAACGCGCGGGCCCGCTCCGGGCGCCACGCGGCCAGCGCGAAGCCGACCGCCAGGGCCACGTCGAAGGAGGCCATCTCGCGGCTGGTGTGCGGGTCGGCGGTCACGCCGAGCCCGGCCAGCAGCACCGGCAGCGCGATCGCCAACTGCGCGACGGCGGCGACCGCGACGGCCACCCGCAGCACCTGGCGGCGCGCCCGCCGCGTCGCCGCCGCCGCATCCCGAACCGCCGCCCCGTCGGCGGCGACCGCCGCCAGCACCGAGGCCGTCAGGTCGGGCACCGCGACGGCGTGTACCCGGGCCAGCCGGGTCACCTGCTCGGCCCGGGCCAGCCAAACCCGGCAACCGGGGCAGCCGGCGGTGTGCGCGTCCAGCGCCCCCGGCGACGCCTGCGGGTCCTCGCCGTCCAGCCGCGCCGACAGCGCCGTGCGTACGTCGTCGCATGTCATGAGGGGATAGTCGGGCGGCGGACCGGAAAAGTTCCCGGCGTGGCGGAGGCCATGGAAGGGCCGAAGGACCCTGCCCCGCCCCGGCACGCCGCGTAACCTGGGTTGTCGTGATCCCCGCCCCGCGCGAGACCCCCGCAGCCGGGCCGACCGCCGCCGCGGGCCCCGCCGCGCGCGAGTCGGCGACCGGATGGGCGCTGGCCGCCCGCGACGGGGACCCCGTCGCGCAGGCGGCCTTCGTCCGGCTCACCCAGGCCGAGGTGTGGCGCTTCGCCGCCGCGCTGGTCGACCCGGACAGCGCCGACGACCTGACGCAGGAGACCTACCTGCGGGCGTTCCGGGCGCTGCCGGCCTTCGAGGGGCGATCCAGCGCCCGGACCTGGCTGCTCGGCATCGCCCGGCGGGCCTGCGCCGACCACCTGCGCACCGTCGTACGCCGCCGCCGGCTCGACGAGCGGCTCGCGGCCGACGCCCGGAGGGACCGGTCACACCCCGACCCCGCCGGTCAGCTCGGTGCCGCCGACCTGGTCCGCCGGCTCCCCGCCGAACGGCGCGGGGCGTTCGTGCTCACCCAACTGCTCGGCCTGTCGTACGCCGAGGCCGCCGCCGTGGAGGGGGTGCCGGTGGGCACCATCCGGTCCCGCGTGGCCCGCGCCCGCAACGACCTCGTCGAGGCGGTCGGCGACGCCCTCGCCGGATGAGCGGGCACGTGGCCGGGAACTTCCGCGGCGGACGCGACGACCAATGAGCGTGACCGCACCCCGCCTCCGGGCCCTCCGCTGGCCCGCCGTCCGGCCCTGGCTCGGCGTCGCCGCCCGGCTGGGTCTGGCCGCCGTGTGGCTGGTCGCCGGCGGCAGCAAGGTCGGCGACCTGGCGGCCTCCGGTCGCGCCGTCAACGCGTACGAGGTGATGCCGTACGACGTCGCCACGGTGATCGGCGCGGCGCTGCCCTTCGTGGAGCTGGCGCTGGGCGTACTCCTGCTGCTCGGGCTGGCCACCCGGTTGTCCGCCGCCGTCTCCGCGGCGCTGCTGGTGGTCTTCGTCGCGGGCATCGCCTCGGCCTGGAGCCGGGGCCTGGCGATCGACTGCGGCTGCTTCGGCAGCGGCGGCCAGCTCGCGCAGGGGCAGGCACCGAGCTACCTCCCGGAGATCCTCCGGGACCTGGGTTTCCTGGCGCTGGCCGGATTCCTGCTGATCTGGCCCCGCACCCCCGTCTCCATGGACGGCTGGCTGGCGGGGGAAGCACCCGTGGAGGACGAGGATGAGTAGTCGCAAGGGGCAGAAGGCCGCCGCGCGGGTGGTCCGCGAGCAGCTCGCCCGGGAGCAGCGGCGCAAGCGGACGCTCTGGGTCTCCGCCGCGGCGGTCACCGTCCTGGTCATCGCGGGCCTCATCGGCTGGGCCGTCTACTCCAGCCAGCGCTCCGACGACTTCACCCCGCCGACGGGCTCGAACGAGGCCGGCACCGGCGTCGTCGCCGGCTCGGGGCCCGTCACCGTCGACATCTACGAGGACTTCCTCTGCCCGGCCTGCAAGCAGTTCGAGCAGACCAGCGGCCCCACCATCGACCAGCTCATCAGCGAGGGCAAGGTCCGGGTCGTCTACCACCCGGTGGCCTACCTCAACCGCTTCTCCACCACCCAGTACTCGACCCGCTCCTCCGCGGCCTCCGGCTGCGCCGCCGAGAGCGGCCGCTACCGCGAGTACGCCAAGGCGCTCTTCGACCGGCAGCCGCCGGAGGGCGGCGCGGGGCTGAGCGACGAGGTACTGGTCGACATCGCGGCGGGCGCCGGCCTCGACCGGGACGGATTCGCGTCCTGCCTGCGGGAGGGCACCTTCAAGCCGTGGACCGAGCACGTGACCGAGGAGGCCAGCAAGGCCGGCATCACCGGCACCCCGACCATCCTGGTCGACGGCGAGGAGGTGGCCGACCGCAGCCCCGAGGGGATCAAGGCGGCGGTGGAGGCGGCCGGCCGGTGATCCGTGACCTGCTGACCCGCGCCGGCCTGGTGCTCACCGCCGCGCTGGCCGCCACGCTCGCGCTCGCCGGGCCGGCCGCCGCGCACGGCGCCGACGCCCCCGACGGCACCGACTACCGCACCGAGGTGACGGCGGTCACCCCCGCCCGCCCCGGAGTGAGCGTACGGGCGGTGGAGGCGGGCGCCCGACTGGAACTGACCAACACCGGCGACCGCGCCGTCGAGGTGCTCGGCTACTCCGGCGAGCCGTACCTGCGGGTCGGCCCCGACGGGGTGTACGAGAACCTCCGCTCCCCCGCGACGTACCTGAACCGCACCATCGCCGGGGACACGAGGCTGCCGGCCGAGGCGGATCCGGCCGCCGCGCCGCAGTGGCGGCGGGTCGACGACTCGTCCACGGTCCGCTGGCACGACCAGCGGGCGCTGTGGCGGGAGTCGGCACCGCCGCCGCAGGTGCGAGCCGCCCCCGACCGGGAGCACCGGGTGCGGGACTGGGCGGTGCCGCTGCGCGCCGACGCCGAGCCGATGGAGATCCGCGGCACGCTCGACTGGGTGCCGCCGCCGGACGCGTACGCCTGGTGGGTGGCCGCCACGCTCGGCCTGCTCGCGGTGGGCGCGCTGGGGCTGCTGCCGGCCGGGTCCGGGCCGGGCCGGCGGGCGCTGACCGGGATCGGCGGGCTACTGGTGCTCGGCGGGCTGGCGGCGGTGACGTTCACCGTGGGTCGGGAGCTCGACGCCGGCGCGCGGGGCGTCGGGGGGCTGCTGGCCGGCCTGCTCGGCGGCCAGGTGTGGGCCCTGCTGACCGGGCTCGGCGCGATCGCCGCCGGACTCTTCGCGATGGCCCGCCGGCCGGCCGCCGACTTCGCGGTGGCGCTGGCCGGGGCCTGCCTCGCGCTCTTCGCCGGGGTGGCCAACGCCGCCGTCCTCGCCCGCGCCGTCGCTCCCGTCCCCTGGTCGGCGACGACGGCCCGGATCCTGATCACCGTCGTCCTCGTCGCCGGTGCCGGCGCCACCGCCGCCGGCGCCCTCCGCCTCCACGCCACCTCCCGCCACCCCACCCCCACCCCCCTCCCCTGACCCCCACCCCCACCGCGCCCCGCGCTCGGCGATCTTGCACTTTCGGCCCTCGGAATGCGGGATATGCGGCGTTTGTCGGGGCAGTAACTGCAAGATCGCGGAATACGCGCGGGGCGGCGAGGGCGGCGAGGGCGGCGAGGGTGGCGAGGGTCAGCGGGGGGTGGGGGTGAAGCCGTAGGGCAGTTCTAGGCGGTGGCGGGACAGGAGGTCGGCGTCCGCCAGCAGGTCGGCGGTGGGGGAGTCGGCGACGATCCGGCCGGCGTCCAGGATCACCGACCGGTCGCAGAGCTCCAGCGCGTACGGCAGGTCGTGGGTGACCATCAGCAGCGTCACGGGCAGCCCGCGCAGGATCTCGGCCAGCTCGCGGCGGGCCGCCGGGTCGAGGTTCGACGACGGCTCGTCGAGGACCAGGATCTCCGGGTGCATGGCGAGCACGGTGGCCACCGCCACCCGCCGGCGCTGGCCGAAGGAGAGGTGGTGCGGGGCCCGGTCCCGGTGCTCGCCCATCCCGACCGCGGCGAGCGCCTCGTCCACCCGGGCGGCCAGTTCCGGGCCGCGCAGTCCCAGGTTGGCCGGCCCGAACGCCACGTCCTCGGCCACCGTGGGCAGGAAGAGCTGGTCGTCCGGGTCCTGGAAGACGATGCCCACCCGGCGGCGCACCTCGGCGAGCGTGGCCCGGTCCTGGCTGACCGTCAGGCCGCCGACGGTCACGCTCCCCTCGGTCGGGGTGAGGATGCCGTTGAGGTGCAGCACCAGCGTGGTCTTGCCGGCGCCGTTCGGGCCGAGCAGCGCCACCCGGTCGCCGCGCGGCACGGTCAGGTCCACCCCGTGCAGGGCGACGTGCCCGTCGGGATAGGCGTACCGGACGCCGCGGACGTCCAGGGAGACAGCGGTCTGCACGCCTCCGATCATGTCAGCACGAGCGCGGCGGCGGCGATGGTGGCCGCCAGGGCCGGCACGGTGGCCGCGACCAGCCACTGCCCGGCCGTCGCCGCGCCCGCGCCCTGCCACACGGCCGGCATCCGGCCGGCGTAGCCGCGCGACAGCATCGCCAGGTAGACCCGCTCGCCGCGTTCGAACGCGCGCAGGAAGAGCGCGCCGACGCCGGCGGCGAAACCGCGTAGCTGCCACAGGAAGCGCGGGTCGTCGCCCCGGGAGACCCGGGCCACCCGCATCCGGCGGGCCTCGCCGACCAGCACGTCCAGGTAGCGCAGCATGAACGTGGCGATCTGGGTGAGGATCTGCGGGCAGCGCAGCCGGTCCAGGCCGACGATCAGGTCGCGGGTCGTCGTGGTCGCGGCCAGCAGGAGCGACGCGAGTACGCCGAGGGTGCCCTTCGCCACGATGTTCCACGCCCCGAGCAGGCCGTCGGACGACAGGCTCAGGCCCAGCACCTCGACCCGCTCGCCGGCGCCGAGGAACGGCAGGGCGACGGCGAAGAGCACGAACGGCAGCTCGATCAGCGACCGGCTGAGCAGCCAGCCCGGACCGACCCGGGCCAGCCCGGCGACCACCGCGACCAGCACGGCGTACCCGCCGAAGGCCCAGAACGCCTCGCGCGGGGTGGCCACCACGGCGAGGGTGAAGACCACCATCGCCGCGATCTTGACCTCCGGCGGGAGCCGGTGCACCGGCGAGGCGCCCTCCCGGTACAGCACGTGCGCGTGCCCGGCGCCCATCCCCCGCTACCCCCGGTCCGTCGCGCCGGCCGGGGCGCGTTCCGGGCCGGCCGGGTCGCCGTCGCGCGGGCCGCGGCGGCGGACCAGCCAGAACGCCCCGCCGGCGACGGCGAAGGTGAGCAGCACGCCGAGGACGCCGGACAGGCCGGTGGAGAGGAAGTCGTTGTCGACCCCCGCGATGCCGTAGTCGGCCAGCGGGCCGCCGATCTCGTGTTCCCTCTCGCGCTGCGCGGGGCAGCTGCCGCCGACGATGTTGTCGTCGGCGTCGAACGTGCAGCCCTCGCGCAGCGACGAGTCCAGCCCGTCGGGGTGCGACGAGGCGAAGTTGCTGACCACCCCGGCGAGCAGCAGCGCCACCAGCAGCCCGCCGACGAGGAACCCCCAGGAACGCTTTTTCACCGGACACCTCCGACGGCCGGGACGGTGGACGCGGGCGCCGGGCGCAGCCCGCGCAGCGCGTAGACGAGGTCGGGCCGCACCTTGGCGACGGTGACCACGGTGGTCGCGGTGATGAGACCCTCGCCGACGCCGATCAGCAGGTGCACGCCGGCCATGGTGCCGGCCAGGCCCCCGAGGTTGCCGCCGAGGTCGGTGGTGCCGCCGAGCCAGTACTGGAACACGAAGCCCATGGCCGCGACCACCACGCTGAGCAGGGCAGAGACGAAGGCCGTCACGCCGAGGCCGGCCGGGGTGCGGGGCAGGACGCGCAGCAGCAGCGCGATCAGCAGGTACGCCGCGGCCGTCCCGAGCACCGCCATGTTGGTGATGTTGAGGCCCAGCATCGCCACGCCGCCGTCGCCGAAGACCAGCGCCTGCACGACGAGCACCACCGCCAGGCAGAGCGCGCCGACCCACGGGCCGACCAGCATGGCGGCGAGCGCGCCCCCGAGCAGGTGGCCGCTGACGCCGGCCGTGAAGATCGGGAAGTTGAGCATCTGCACGGCGAAGATGAAGGCGGCGACCAGTCCCGCCATCGGCGCGAGCCGGTCGTCCAGGTCGCGGCGGCCCCGCAGGACGCAGAACGTCATCGCGGCCAACGCGACGGCGGCGAAGAGCGCGGCGACGGGACCGTCGATGATCCCGTTCGAGATGTGCATCGCCAGGGTTTCCACGCGACCTCCCACGTCGGCGGGTCCGTCCGCGCCCACCGGGTCAGCCTATTTCCCGTACATCTTTGTTGCCAATACCTGGCAACAGCGGATGGCCTCGATCACGGGAGGGGGTGCGGCGTCGGCCGACGGTGCGGGCGACCGGCCGGCGGCGCGGGCGGCGACGTCGGCGCGTCGCCCGGGGCGGGCGGGCGCGGGCCGGCGGTAGGGTCGTGCCATGACCGCGCCCGACCGCCTCGCCCCCGGTGACCCCGCCCCCGACTTCAGCCTCCCCACCGACACCGGCGAGACGCTCTCGCTGGGCGACCTGCGCGGCCGCAAGGTCGTGCTGTACGCCTACCCGGCGGCGATGACGCCCGGCTGCACCAAGCAGGCCTGCGACTTCCGCGACTCGCTCGCCTCGCTCCAGGCCGCCGGCTACGAGGTCGTGGGCATCTCCCCCGACAAGCCGGAGAAGCTGGCGAAGTTCCGCGAGCGGGACGCCATCACCTTCCCGCTGGTCTCCGACGCCGACAAGTCGGTGCTCTCGGCCTACGGCGCGTACGGCGAGAAGCAGTCGTACGGCCGGACGGTGACCGGCGTGATCCGCTCGACCTTCGTGATCGACGCCGACGGGAAGATCGAGCGCGCGCTCTACAACGTGAAGGCGACCGGCCACGTCGCCAAGCTGCGCCGCGACCTCGGCCTGGACTGAGCCGTCTCACCGCCGCCGGCCCCCCGGAGGCGGGCTCGGCGGGATCGCGACCCGACGCTCTAGACTCAGCGGGTCGGCGGGAGTGGCGTAATGGCAGCCGCGGTAGGTTTAGGTCCTATTGTCCGAAAGGACGTGGGGGTTCGAATCCCCCCTCCCGCACCTTCGGGTCGACCGGCGCCCGCGCCGGGACACCACTGTCGGACGCGTCACGATCCCGGGTCGGCGTGCTCCCGCCCGGTCAGGATTGCCCGGTGAGCCTGCGTTTCGTCCTCGATCCCGAGCTGACACCCGAGCTGCGCGAGGAGATCGTCGCGCTCTGGGTCGACGTCACCAACGCCGGCGGGGCGGTCGGCTTCGTGCCGCCGGTGACCGCCGCCGAAGTCCGGCGCACCGCGGACCCGACGTTCGCCGGCGTCGCCGAGGGTCCGGACCGTCTCCTGGTCGGGTACGCGGGCGACCGCCTCGTCGCCGCGCTGGTCTTCTGCGACAACCGGTTCGCCCTCAAGGCGCACTGGTGCGTGCTGAAGCGGGTGATGGTCCACCCCGACACCCAGGGTCACGGGTACGGCCTGGCGTTGATGCGCGAGGCCGAGCGCCTCGGCCGGGAGCTGGGTCGGGAGGCGCTGCACGTGACCGTCCGGGACGGGCTGGGCCTGGACCGCTTCTACCGGCGGCTCGGCTACCGGGAGATCGGGCGGCTGCCCGGGGCGCTGCGGGTCGCCCCCGGCGACGACCGGGACGAGATCCTCATGTGGCTCGACCTGACCGCCGCCGACACGCCCGGACGCTGATCCGCCGACACGCACCGGACCGCCATCGGCACGCGCCCAGACACCGATCCGGCGACGCGCACCGTACCGCCGCCGTCAACACGCTCAGACGCCGATCCGGCGACACGCACCGGACCGCCGCCACGCCGGCCTCTGGTCGCCGGCGGCGGCAGGGGACGCACGCTCTTCGCCGGATCCGGGGCGGGCGGCCGGTCAGCCCGTGACGACCACCTCGTCGCCGAGCCGGACGACGCCGGTCTCCTCGGGGACGAGGTGCAGTCCGAAGAGGAGCTTCCGCCCGATGTTGCGGTGCCGGGCCAGGGTGCGCAGCGGCTCCTTCCCCTTCGTCCCGGTCTCCTGGTCGGTGGTGGTGACCACGCAGCGCTCGCAGGGCCCGGCGGCGCGGAGGCGGACCCCGCCGACACGCAGGGGGCGACCGGCCCAGGCATCCTCCGCCCAGGCCGCCGGGCCGTCCACCACCAGGTTCGGCCGGAACCGTGCCATCGGCACCGGCTCCTCCCCGGCGTCGGCGAGCCACCCGTTGAGCGCGTCGAGGGAGGCGACGGTGGTCAGCAGCAGCGGGTAGGCGTCGGCGAAGTTGACCTGGTCGCCGGTGTCGTACCTCCGGTCGCCGGAGGGGATGTGCCGGCTCGGCCGCGCGAGCCAGACCAGGCGGGCCGGGCGGCCGAGGAACGCGGCGACCCAGGCGTCCGCCGCCGGCCCGGCGGGCAGCGCGGGCACGGGGTGCGGTCGGCCGCGGAAGGTGCGCACCGGGACCGGCTCGCCGGCCGCCGGCTCCGGCACGTCGAGGTCGGGGCGGCCCCGGGCGCGCAGCAGCAGGGCGCCGTCGCGGCCCACCGCGCGGAGCCCGGTCAGCCCGGGCGCCTCGCGCTGGGTGATGCCGACGCCGTGGGCGTCGACGATCATCCAGCGCCGGTCGCCCGCCAGGCCCCAGGGGAGCACGCGGGCGTCGTCGTGGTCGAGCCGGTGACAGCCCTTGACGGGGTACGTGTGGATCGCGGTCAGCCGCACCCGGTCACCATGCCACCCCGATGCCGTCTCCGGGGTACCAGTGGTTGGCCGGGGTCTCCCGGTAGGCGAGGAACCGGCGGCCGGTGCGCTCGGCGTGCTCGGCGAGGACGTTGGTGGCGGTGACGTTGTCGGTCAGCAGCATCGCGCCGGGCGCGAGCCTGCCCTCGACGGCCTCGAACTCGCGCTTCTCGTGGGCCCGGCTGTGGTCGCTGTCGTGCAGGAAGAGGTCGACGGGCCGGTCCAGCGCGGCGATGGAGGCGATGGAGTCGCCGATGACCAGGTCGACCACCTCGGACCAGGGCGCGGCCTTGGCGAGGTACCCCGCCTCGGGGTTGATGTCCAGCGAGGTGACCCGGCCGGGGTGCCCGTCGGCGGCGTTGCGCAGCAGCGCGGCGGCCAGGACGCAACTGCCGAGTCCCTTGTCGACACCGGTCTCCACGACGTGCCCCGGTCGGGTGGCGCGGACGATCGCGTACCAGCCGATCCGCCGGGCGTAGCGGACGTGCCGGTCGGCGAGGCCGCGGCGGGCCGCGCCGGCGGTGGCGGACTCGATGTGCGAGCGCAGCGCGTCGTCCGACTCGATCTCGTCGAAGTACGCGCGGACCTGCTTGACGGGGACGTCGCAGACGACGCTGACGAACCAGGCCAGGTGGTGCCGGCTCAGCTTGGTCAGGTCGTACGTGTAGTTGTGGTGCTCCCGAGAGGTGACCAGCCACCGGGCGGACGCGCGCAGCACCTTGGCGTCGTGGCGGGCGACCCGGGCCAGGCGCTTGGGGAAGGCGGCGACGGGGGCGAGCGGGGTGCGGGCGATGGCCCGCCGGAGCTTCGTTGCGTCCACGAGAGGGTTCTACCAGGAGAAGGGAGGCAGAGGTGAGGGAACTTTCGGTCGAGCGGCTGACCGGACCGGCACGGACGGGGGTACGCGCGCGGGAACCGGGATAAGTAGCATCACGCCATGCCCCATCGCCAGTCGTACGCGGAGCCCGAGACCGAGCCTCTCGACCTCTCCCCCACAGGGGAGCAGGCGACCGGCAGGCGCCGGCGGCGGCGTCCACGTCCGCGGTGGCAACGCGTCGTCCTGATCACGATCGTGGTGTTGGCGGTGCTCGGCGGCGGCGGACTGATCGCCGGCGGGCTCTACCTCCGATCCGTGGAGTCCGACATCGAGCGTGTCGACGCCTTCGGAGGTGTGCCGGAGGAGTCCCGCCCGGAGGTCGTGGCGAAGGGCGCCATGAACATCATGATCCTGGGGAGCGACTCTCGCGACCCGGAGAGCAGCTCCGGCTCCCGGACCGACACGATCATCCTGGCCCACCTACCGAAGGACCGGTCGAGCGCTCAGCTCATCTCCATCCCCCGCGACACCTGGGTCAGCGTGCCCAAGTCCCCGCAGGGGCGCGGCGGCCGGGACGCGAAGATCAACGCCTCGTACGCGTGGGGCGGCGTCCCGCTGATGGTGCAGACCGTCGAGAAGTTCACCGGCGTACGGGTGGACCACGTGACGATGGTCGACTTCGCCGGCTTCAAGGAGATCGTCGACGCCTTGGGCGGCATCGAGATCACGGTCGACAAGGGCTTCACCTCGACCCACTCGCTCAACCCCGACGGTCGGCGGGAGTTCGTGGCGGGCCCGCAGACCATGGACGGGGCTGCCGCGCTCGACTACGCGAGGGAGCGTTACGCCTTTGCCGACGGCGACTTCAGGCGGATCAAGCATCAGCAGCAGGTGATCAAGGCGATCCTGGACAAGGCTGCCACCGGCGGTGTGCTCGCCAATCCCGCGAAGCTGAACTCGTTCGTGAAGGCCACGACGAACGCAGTAGCGGTGGACGAGTCAATGTCCCTGCTGGACCTGGCAATGGAGCTCCGCCACCTGCGCAGCGGCAACCTGGGGTTTTTCACCTGCCCTACGAAGGGGACGGGCCGCATGGGCAGCGAGAGCGTCGTACTGGCCGACACGCAGAGGGCCAAGCGCCTCTTCGACGCCGTCCGCCGCGACGCGGTGCCGGAGATCCTGTCCGCCGCAAAGTAGGACCAGGAACTGGCTCGCCGGCTATGGTGCCGCGTTCGGCCTGGTCATATCCTGCGGTCGCCCTGTGAGTCATGTTCGTGACCACGAGGCGTCCACGGGGAAAGGTCGACCATGTCAAGCCAACCGGCGACTGATCATGCTGCGTCCCCGCCACACCTCGGCGGGTCGGCTGCGCGGACGTTCGCCCCACAGCAGGACAGCGTCGGTGGCGAAGGTTCCACGAACCGGCTGCCCACCGGACCGGTAACCAGCGAGCCGCAGTCGGCCCCCCAGGCCGGTCTGGACACGACCGCGGTGTTGCCGTACGCCAGCTCCAAGGCATCGTCTCGGACACGCGGGTTACGAGCGTGGATGATGACGGTTCCCATCGACGTGGCCGCGCTGCTCGCTCCGCTGCTGCTCAGCCAGAGCTACTGGCGCGGAACCTTGGCCAACGCCGCCCTGACCGTCGTCATCTTCGCGACCGGAGGCCTCTACCGGCCGCGCCGGCACGTGAGCATCCTCGACGAGCTGCCGAGTCTCTGTGGGCGGCTGCTGGCCTCCGCCGCGGTGGTGGCCATCATCGCGGCGGAGCGGCACTCCTCGGTGGCGTACGTCGGCGGGTTCATGCGGGGCGTCGCGCTCTCAGCAGGGCTGGTGATCGTCGGCCGGGCGCTCAGCAGGGCGCTCACCCTCCTCCTGCGCAAACGTCGGTGGGTCGAGCACAACGCCATCATCATCGGCAGTGGGCCCATCGGGCTCGAGCTCGCCCGGCTGCTGCGCCGCTACCCGCAGTACGGTCTTCGGTTCGTCGGCTGCGTCGACGCGGCGTCGCGCCAGGGCACCGGAACGCTTCCGCTCATCGGCACCCTCGACGACCTCGAACAACTGGTCCGGCTGTCGGAGTGCGAGGTGCTGGTGATCGCCGACCCCGACTGCCTCGAATCCGCTCTCATGGATGTCCTGTTGCGGCCTCGCAGCTCGCGCTGTGACCTCTGGGCGGTGCCGCGCCTGTGGGGCTCCCGCTCACAGGGCGGATACCCCGATCACATCGGTGCCATCCCGATCGTCAAGATCAGCGACATCTCGCTCTCCGGCCCACGGTGGGCGATAAAGCGGGCCTCCGACGTGCTGTTCGCCTCGGTCGCGTTGATCGCGTTGAGTCCGGTGCTGTTGCTCTGCGCCATCGCCACATTCATCGACGGCGGCCGGGGCATCTTCTTCTACCAGGAGCGGATCGGCCGCTACGGCAAGCCGTTCAAGGTGATCAAGTTCCGTTCGATGCGGCCGGTGAACGAGCAGGAATCCCAGACGAACTGGTCTATCGCGCACGACAAGCGGGTCGGCCCGATCGGTCGGTTCATGCGCCGTACATCGCTGGACGAGCTGCCGCAGCTGTGGAACATCCTGCGCGGCGACATGAGCGTGGTCGGGCCGCGGCCGGAACGGCCGTACTTCGTCGAGAAGTTCTCGGCGGAGTACCCGACCTACGCGGCACGCCATCGGGTCCCCGTCGGGCTGACGGGGCTCGCTCAGGTCAGTGGCCTGCGGGGCGACACCCCGATCTCCGACCGGGCGCGGTTCGACAACTACTACGTCGAGAACTGGTCCCTCTGGCTCGACGTCAAAGTGGTGCTTCGCACGGTCACGGAGGTGTTCCGGGGCGGCGGTCGCTGACCATCGCGGTCCAGGCGGCACAGCGTGGACCCAGTCGGGTGAGCCGGCGACGCCGCTAGCCGCTGCCCAGGAGCGGCATCGACTTGGGCCGGTACCCCTCGAAGTAGCGGCTCGGGTCGGCGTGCAGCACCGATTCGAGCACGCTCCCGAAGACGTCCCGGAAGTCGACCGTGGCCTTGAGGTCGCCCTGGTCCAGATCCGTCAGGCTCGGGTGCTCGCCGTGAAGACCGCCAGCGACGCGCTGGCCCAGGACGAGCACCGGACCTGCAGTGCCGTGGTCGGTGCCGTCCGAGGCGTTGGCGCGCACCCTGCGGCCGAACTCGCTGTAGACGACGACGGTGACCCGACGGCCGGCCTCCGACTGAGCCATCCGGTCGACGAATGACGACAGTGCGGCGTCGAGCTGCCCGAGCAGCAGTTCCTGCGTCGACAGCTCGTCGGCATGGGTGTCGAAGCCGCCCAGACTGACCGAGTAGACCCGGGTGGGAACCCCCACCTCCACGCATCTGGCGACCAGGGCGAGCTGGGCCGACAGCGCGCTTTCGCCTCCCGTACCGGTGGCCGGAATGGTGGGTTCCATGTCTGCCTGCGGCGCTGCCGTGGCCTCGCCCGCGCCTCGGATGACCTGACGCAGCGCGAGCAGTTCGGCGTAGGCGGCGGCGGCTCGGGCCTGCAACTCAGGCTCGCCCGGCTCCACCTGTCCGAGGTCGGCCACCAGGTCGGCGTCGATCCAGGGCGGCAGCTCCAGACCCTGGTAGCTGACGCAGGAACCGATCCGTCGCCGCCCGACCAGCAACGGCGGCAGCACCGGCTCGAAACTGACCGCCGTGCCCACTGGCGCGTCGATGTCGTCCAGCCACCGGCCGATCCAGCCGGTGCTGGCGGGATTCGCGGGCGAGCCCGTCTGCCAGATGTCCATGGAGCGGAAGTGGCTGCGGTCGGGACGCGGGTAACCGACCCCTTGGACGATCGCCAGGCGTCGATCGTCCCACAGCCGCTTCAGGCCGGTCATGACCGGATTCAGCGCCAGCGTCTCGTTGAGGAGCAGCGTCCTCTCGGGGGGATACGCCAGATCCGGCCGGCTGTCGTGGTAGGCCGGGTCCGCGTACGGGATGACCGTGTTGAGGCCGTCGTTGCCGCCGTACAGGGTGACCAGCACGAGTGTCTCGGCGGGTGGCCCCTCAGTACGTCCGGCGGTGCCGATCAGCCGGGAGTAGGCGAACGCGCCGCTTCCGGCGGCCAACGCTGCCGCTCCGGTCACCCCTGAGGCGAGCAGGAACCGACGACGGGTAACAGCGTCCATCTCAGGTCACCACGTATTCCGGGCTGACCAGGCCCAGAGTCAGCATCATGCGGGGATTGTCCGCCCGCCGCAGGACTTCGTACGTCCGGTTGGTCCACCTGTCGACGCAGAGCATGGCCGCTAGCTCCTCCGGGGTGAGACGGCCGGGCCGGACCTGGCTGGCCAGCTTTCCGGCGAGGCTGAGCTTCAGTCGGGCTGCCGCGGAGGTGAGCCACGCGGCGCCCGCCGGCCAACCCCCGACGCTCGGCGGAGCGAAGGGCCGTTGCCCAAGGCCGCCCAGCCCGTCGAAGAGTTGGATCAGCGTCTCACGAGGGATCTTGGCTGGCCGCAAGCCCAACTGGCGCATGGCGCCGACCATCCACTCGATCGGTTGCTTGACCATCGTGCCGGCGGTGGCCCGGAAGGCGTCGTCGGTGAACAGGGCCCGCAGCATCGCATTCGGCGCCGGGAAGGCCGCGACCATCCGCTTCCGGGTGGCCGGTGGGATCGGCTCGGTCGACGAGGCATAGCGGAACCACAGGCGGGTGGCGATGAACTCGGCGCAGGCCGGCTGCCGGAGCAGGAGATCGACGAGACCGCGGGCGGTGAAGGCGTCGGTGACGCCGAGGATCGTCTTGTCACCGCCGTCGTGGTCGTCGGGGTCCAGCGTCGCACGCTCGGCGTGCAGGTCGATGCGCCAGCCGGTCAGCGCGCGACCGGCCTCCTTGACGTCGGCCTCGGTGTAGTTTCCGATGCCGAGCAGGAAAAGCTCGCAGAGCTCCCGCGCGAGATTCTCGTTGGGGGCTTTCCGTGTGTTGTACTGCCCGTCCAGCCAATGCACGAGCGCCGGATCGACCACCATCCGGCGGGCCATCTCGGCGATGTTCGGTGCCAGGCGGAGGGTGCGATGCTGAGCCAGCATCAGCTGCGGGCTCTTGACCTTGCGGATGGACGTCGCCCAGTGGCCGTGCCAGAAGAAGAGCAGTTTCTCGACCGCCTGGTGATCAGCCACGGTCATCCGGTCCAGCCACCACCGCGTCAGCTGCTCCGACTGCTCCTCGCGGGCCTTGTCGGCGGCCGTCCGCTGCCCGTCGCTAGGATTCGACATACGACCGTAGGGATCCGGACCGAACTGCGGAAACGGGGCGCTCATGGCACCGATGTCCGGGCCTGACGGCGTGGTCAGCCGCAGCACGGTGGCCTCGTAGCCGACCCTGGTCGCCGCCGCCAGCTCCGCCGCCGTGGGTCCGAAACCGGCGCGGCGGAGCAGCAGCGCCACATCGTCGGTCATACGCCAACCATAGGCGACGCCGACCCGAGCACAATCCGCGTCCCATCTGGTCAGTAAGCCGTCGTCAGGCGACCACGCGGGCCGGCGAACCCCTGGCCCTGGCTCGCGGCCGTCAGGCGGTACGCGCGGACGAACCCGTCCCGAGGCCCGCCGCAGGCGCCGACGGGCGTCCCGGTGACGATGCGAGTTCGGTAGCATCCCGCCGTCGGAGTGCCGGTCGTAAACGGTGTTGGGTGGATCGTCATGTCAGAGCAACCGCTGCCGGTTTCCGGTGCATCGCCACCACCCCCGGGTCAGCCAGCCTCGGCGCGGACACCGGCCACGCTGGTCGACCGCTCGGTGGCCCTGGTCCACGAGTGGTTCGGCGCGACCGGCGGATCCGAGCAGGTCTTCCGGCAGATCGCCGACCTCGTGCCACACGGCGAGCGGTTCGTGCTCTGGAAGGACCACGACGCCGGCGAGCCGGGGTTGCGCGAGTCGTGGTTGGCCCGGACCCCCCTGCGCCACAGCAAAGCCGTCGCGTTGCCGTTGATGCCGCTGGTCTGGCGTACCCTCAGCCGACAACGATTCGACGTGGTCATCTCGTCGAGCCACGCCTTCGCGCACACCGTCAGGTTGGGCGCCCCGGAGACGACCATCCATCTCAGCTACGTCCACGCCCCGGCGCGGTACATCTGGAGCCCGGCGTTCGACGGCCGGGGTTCCAATCCGCTGCTGAGCGTGCCCCGGCGGATCTTGCAGGGCGTCGACGTCCGCCTCAGCGACCACGTGCGCGGCTACGCCGCCAACTCACGTGAGGTGCAGACGCGGATCCGGCGGTACTGGCGGCGGGACGCGGTGGTCATCAACCCGCCGGTGGACGTGGAGTGGTTCGCCGCCGCGCCGCCGGCCGACCGCGTCCAGGCCCGCGAATACCTGCTCGGGGTGGGACGGTGGATCCCGTACAAGAACTTCGACCTCATCATCGCGATCGCGGAGGCCGCCGGGATGCCGCTCGTGCTGGCCGGGTCCGGCCCGCAGGAGACGCAGCTGCGGCAGCTGGCCGAGCGGGCGAACGTTCCCGTCGTCTTCGAGGTCCGGCCCGACCGGGAGCGGCTGCGTCAGCTCTTCTGGGGTGCCCGCGCACTGCTGTTCCCGGTCCACGAGGACTTCGGCATCATCCCCGTCGAGGCGCAGGCGTGCGGCACCCCGGTCATCGGCCTGCGCCGGGGCGGCCTGCTGGAGACGGTGGTCGACGGCGAGACCGGCTTCCTGACGGATTCGACGGAACCGGCCGACCACGCCGCCCTCGTCCGGCGACTCGACGAGCTGTCCGCCGAACGGGTCGCCGCTCACGCCACCGGGTTCTCCCCCGCCCGCTTCGCCACGGAGATGACCGCGTGGATCGACGATGAGTGCCGCTGACCGGGATCGTCCGGCTCGGCCGATGAGGATCCTGCACGTCAGTCACACCGGGCACCGGGGCGGCGCCGAACTGGCCCTTGCCCGGCTCCTCGCGGCCGGACCGTCCTGGACGGCGGGTCTCTGTCTTCCGCCTGTCGGAGATGCTTTCGGCGGGCTGGCCGGGCACGGGGTGGCCCTCGATCCTCGCCTTCCGCAGCTTCCGGTGGGCGGGACCCGCAGCCGCAGCCCGATGCTCGCGGCGCGGTACCTGACGTCGCTCCGCGCCGCTGCCGGCGCCCTGCGGGGCAGTGCGCTGTTCGGCGCGGCCGACGTGATTCACGCGAACACCGCCGCCGCCGCCATCATCTCGGCCCTGGCGAACCGAGGCCGATCGGTTCCGTTGGTGGTCCACCTCCGCGACCTGGTCACACCGGAGAGCATGGGTCGGTTCGGGTATGCCGCCTTCACCCGGTTGGCACTCCCACACGTCGCCGGGGTGATCGCCAACTCCCAGACGACCCTCGCCTCCGCCGCTGACCGGCTTCCGGCCGGTGCCCGACGGGTGGTGCTCCAGAGTCCCAGCGGCCTACTGGAGCGGGTCACCCAGCCGCACGTCCGTGACCAGGTCCGAGCCATCGGCATGGTCGGCCGCCTGCAACGATGGAAGGGCCAGCACGTCTTCCTGCGCGCGTTCGCCAACGTCTTCCGCGGCACGGACGTACGCGCCCGTCTCGCCGGGGCTCCCTTGTTCGACGAAGCCGCCTACGAGCAGGAACTGCGGACGCTCGCCGTCGAGCTGGGCATCGCGGGCCAGGTCGACTTCCTCGGGCATGTGGACGACGTAGCCGCCTTCGTCGACTCGGTCGACGTGCTGGTTCACGCATCCGTCCGGCCCGAACCGCTCGGCCAGACCGTCCTTCAGGGGCTGGCCCGTGCCAAGCCGTTGGTCGCGACCGAGGGCGGCGGACCGAGCGAGTGGATCCGCAGCGGAGCCAACGGCCTGCTCGTACCGCCGGACCAACCGCACGCCCTGGCGGCGGCCCTGCGTAAGCTCGCCGATTCCCGCGAGACGCGCAGGGAACTCGCAGCCGGCGCCGCCGCGACGCCCGGTATCCTCTCCGACGCCGAGTGCACACGGGCCCATGCCGCCTTCTTCCAGGCGTTCGCCCCGGCAACTGGCTCCTCGTTGACGGAAAGGCGGTAGGCATGGGCGCTCCCCGTCACCCACTGCGAGTTGCGTACGTCCTGCTGCGCGACCCGAGCTACAGCGAGACCTTCATCACATCCGAGATCGAGGCGGTCCGGGCCACCGGCGCGATCGTCGAGGTCTTCGTCGCGCGACGGGGCGGCCGGAACGCCGAGGTGCATCAGGCCGCCGGCACGCTCCTGCGGCACCCTCTCCGCGCGCAGGAGGAGGTGCGGGCGCTCGGCACGTCATACCTGCCCCGGGCCGTACTCGCGACCGGTCACGCCGACCGGCTGGCCGGCCCGGTCGCCAACTTCCGCCCGGACGTGCTGCACACGCACTTCGTGAACCTGCCAACCGCCGTCGCCGTCCTGGTGGGCCGGCGGATCGGGGTCCCGGTGACGGCGATGGCGCACGCCGCCGATTTCCTGCTGGACCCGAACGGCGCAGCCCTGGACCGCCGGCTCCGGTTGCTCAGCCATCTCTTCGTCATCTCGCAGGCCGCCGCGGAACAGCTGAGCGAGCGGGGGGCGAATCTGTCGACGATCCCGCACGGGGTGGTCCGGGCGGCGTTCGACGGCGAGATCACGGAGCCCCGGCAGCGTTCGAGCGGTGACGTGACCCGCCTGGTCACCGTCGCGCGGCTGGTGGAGAAGAAGGGTGTGGACACCGCGATCGACAGCGTCGCCCAACTGGTCCGCAGCGGCCTCCCGGTGCGCTACGACGTGTACGGCGACGGGCCGCTCCGGACGACGCTGCAGGAGCGGGCCAGCGCGGCAGGCCTCGCCGACGTGGTCGCCTTTCATGGCGCGGTGAGCCACCGAGTGGCGACTGCCGCACTCGCCGACGCCGACGCCGCTGTGCTGCCGTGCCGCCGGGCGGCGGACGGTGACCTGGATGGCATACCCGTCTTCCTCATGGAGGCCGCCAGCCGGGGTGTGCCGGTCGTCACGACCGCCGTATCGGGAATCCCCGAGTTGATGGGCCCGGTCGGCGGCTGGCAGGTGCCACCGGACGACCCGCAGTCCCTGGCCGACGCGGTGCGCCAACTCGTCCACAGCCCGGAGGAGCGGTGGCGACGGGCAGCCAACCTCGCTGTCCGGCTCCGCGAGGAGTTCTCCCCCGGGTTGCAGGCCCAGCGGCTGCTCGCCGTATGGAATCGGCTGGCGGGCCAGCGAGATGTCGCTCCCGCCGGCGCCGGCGACGGGGCCGGCGCCGCCGGACCGGCGATCGGGGCGGGTCCGCAGGGCGCAAACGCCGAGGAGGCTGGGACGAGATGGACCTGACGGTCGTCGTCACCTTCTTCCCGATCCCCCAGGACCGCGGTGACCCGGTTCGGGTGTTGATGATGCTGCGCGCCCTGGCACGGGTTCGGCCCTACACACTGTTCGTGGTCCGCCGCCCGGAGACCACTGCCGAACAGGTGACTGAGCTACGTGCCCTGCTGCCCGGTGTCACAGTGCGGGACTTCGCTGCCGCGCCGTATCGGCTGAACCGGCTCGGACCGCTCGGCCGCTACCAGGAATCCCTGCGCGACGGCATGCCGCCGTGGGTACGCACGCGCTACAGCCAGGAACTGCACGAGGCGCTCCGCGCCCGCACCGGGGCCGGTCTGGCCATCGGCGAGGCTGCGGGGGCGTACATCCGGGACACTTCTCTGCGGTGGCACTGGGACAAGGCGAACGTGCTGGCCACCAGTAGTCGCCAGGACATCGACGAGGCCGCCGGTGTGGCCCACCACCTCAGGGCGCACTACCTGGCCCGGATCTCCACCCGCTTCGAGGAGCAGGCCCTGGGGAATGCGACAACGGTCTCGGTCACGAGCGAGGAAGAGGCGACGCGACTGGCACGGACGTACGGTCGCACGCCGGACTTCATCCTGCCCAGTTGTGTGCCGCTGCCCGACGGTTACGCGCCCCGCCCGCTCGATCGGCGACTGGTCTGGCTCAGCAGCTTCTCGTACCAGTCGAACCTCCTCGGCCTGCAGCGGTTCCTTGCCGAGGGTTGGCCGCGGTTGAGCCGCGCCGGGTTCACTCTCGAACTCGTCGGCTCGGGTCTCACCGACTCGATTCGTAACAGTTTGACCGGGATCGAAGGCCTGGAAGTCATTGGCTGGGCCCCCGATCTCCGGCCGGTGCTCGCCCGGGCCCGAGCCTCCGTCGTGCCGCTCTGGAGCGGAGCCGGGGTGAAGCTGAAGACGCTCACCCTTCTGGCACACGGGGTACCCGTGTTCAGCACACCGGTGGGCCTTGAGGGCGTCCCTCCGACCGACGCGGTCCGCGTGGCCGACACTCCCGAAGGGCTCGCCGCCGCACTCCTCGCGGCCGGCTCCGCGCAGCTCGACCGGATGGCCGCCGAGGCGCAACACCTGGTGCGGAGCCGGTTCTCGGAGGCGCACTTCGCGGACCAGTTGGTGGGCTCACTCGGCCGTTACGGCCTGCTGGGTGACGCCGTTCCGCACGAGGGCCCGTGATGTCGACGCGGAAGCTCGTGTCCGCGTCCTTCGCGAACTTGCTGATCCCGATCAGCGGCCTGCTGGTCAGTCCGTTTCTCTCCCGTGAGCTGGGTCCCGAGGGTCGGGGCGTCTACGCGGCGCTGACTCTGCCGATCGTCGTGTGGGGCTGGATCGGGACGTTCGGCCTCCAGGACGCGCTCAGCTACCACGTCCGGCAGGGCCGACTGTCCAGCCGCGCCGCGGCGAAGGTGAGCCTCGTGGCCATGGCGCCGCTCAGCCTGCTCGCCGTCAGCCTGCTGGGGGTGCTCGGGTTCCTCCTGTTCTCGGACGCCGACCAGTACCGCGAGTTCCTGGTCCTGGCGCTGCTCGCCCCCCTGCACGTGATGGCGAACCTCTTCATCGGTGCGCTGACCGGTAACTCGGACATCAGCGGGTTGAATCTGGTCAAGGTCGTGCCGGCGATGGTCCGGACCGGTCTGGTCATCTTCGCCTGCCTGGCGTTCGACGTGAACGCGTACCAAGCCGGACTCATCTTCGCCGGCTCGGTCCTGACCGGGGTGGTCTTCGGGCTGGTACGGCTCTGGGCGGCGCCCGACGCGGGTTCGGTGGAGGCGGAGCCACGGGTACCCACCGGCTCACTCATCCGTTACGCCCTGCTCTGCCTGCCCGGCGTGCTGGCCGCAGTTTCCAGCGCCCGCCTGGGTCAGATCATCGGGCTGCCGTTGATCGGCGCCCGCGAACTCGGCTACTACGCCGTCGCGGTCAGTGTCGCGGAGATTCCGATGGTCATCGCCACCGCCGCCAGGTCGATGCTGATGGGCCGTCAGGCCAGTGGCGACGTACGGGCAGCGACCCAGGTCGCCCGGCTCGCGGTCCTGACGTCCGGCGTGGCGTGCAGCGTGCTGGCGCTCATCGCTGGGTTCGCCGTGCCGCTGGTCTTCGGCACCGCGTTCACGCCAGCCGTGGCGCCGACCATCATCCTCTGCGCCGCCACCGTCCTGTACGCCTGCATGACCATCTACTCGGCGGCTCTGCTGGCGCACAACCGTCCCGCCTGGTCGTCCACCGCACTGGTGACGGGTTCCCTGGCCGGCGTAGCGGCGCTGCTCGCGCTCGCCCGGTTCGGCGCCGTGGGAGCTGCGGTGGCGAGCTTCATCGGCTACGCAGTCACCATGATCATCACAGCGTTGGGGGTCGGCCGGGTGCCGGAAATACGCTCGCTACGCATGCTGACGGTGCCCTACGACGACGACCTGCGTCTCATCCGGGACAAGGTCGCCACGATGACGGCTCGGCTCGGTCGGTCCAAGGTGACGGAGTCCGAGCCAGTCGAGGAATCGCCGGCTGAGCCGCACGACACCTCACTCCTGGGCCGTGCCATGGCCACGGGTCGCCGGCTCGGCCCGGGCACCATCGGGGTGGCCGCGCTGATCGTACTGGCCTGGCTGCGGATCGTGTCCGCGCAGACGATGCAGCTCCTCACCGCCGGACGGCCGACGTTCAACTCCCGCGAGGTGGGCGGGTCGCCCGTGGCCGACCTGATCGGCGACGGTCTCACGCTGCTGTACCTCCTCCTGGCCGCCGGCCTCGCCGCGCACGGATTCTGGCGCCACCGGCCGACCGGGTACCGATGGCTGGCCGTCGCCCTTGCCGCACTGCTGGCGATCGAGTGCGCCGGTCTGCTGCACGGGCAGGCGCCCGGTGCCGTCGCGGCGGCCTTTCCGCTGACCGCGATCGCGATCTGGGCGCAGCGTCCTCGGACAGCGGTACTGGGCGTCATCGGCGTCCTGGCCGGGCTCACCGCCCTCGGTTCGATGATCTTCGCCGTCGTGCGGCCCGACCTGGCGCTCCTCACAGGAGCCGCGGCGGGAGACAAGACGGTCCTGCTCGGCGGCCTGCTCACGGGGCCGTACCTGCACTCGAACGTGCTCGGTCTGGCACTGGCGCTCGGCGTCGCCTTCGTCTTCCACCTGCGCCATCCCGTGCTCCGCTGGTCGTGCCTCGCCCTGATCCTCGTCGCCCTGTACTGGACCGGTTCGCGAACCAGCCAGCTCGCCGCAGTCGCGGTGGTCGGGTCGTACCTCGCGATCCGGCTGCTCCGGGGGCGGAGCTGGCCGGCCTCTGTTCTGTTCGCCGCCGGAGCGCTGCTGGTAGGGGTGGTGCCGCTGGTCACCAGCGACCCGACGAGCTTCAGCGAGAGGGGCCAGATCTGGGGCGGCCTGCTCGATCGGTGGAGCGAGAGCCCGTTGGTCGGTTGGGGTCCGGAGGTCTTCCAGGATCCGGCCGTCACCGCCCTGATCGGCGGCCAGTTCAACCACGGCCACAACGTCATGGTGCAGTTGCTCGTCATCGGCGGCTTGGTGGCCCTCGTGCCGTTCGTGCTGCTGTGCGTCCTGGCCTGGAAGCGAGCCGCCGCGCTCACCGCCGGCGGTCAGCCGGCCCCGCTGCTCTTCCTCGTCGCGCTCGCGCAGGTGTCGTGGCTGGAGGCGTCTCACGTGTCGACGACGCTGACCGGCTACGTGACCTGGCTGCCGATACTGGCGATCGCGCTGGCCGGCCGGCCCACGGCACCGGTCCCCCCGGATGCGGGCGCGCCCAGCGCACTGCGGTCGCCGGAGCAGCCGACGGTCGTCCGAGGACGCCTGTCGGTGCCGATGCCCACGACCGCGGAGCAGTAGGCGATCCCGCCCCGGCCGCCCGTGCGAACGGCGCTGCCCTCGTGCGACCGGCACAGGCTGACCGGGCGGGGCCGTGAGCGGGTGTCACCCTGCTCAGAAGGGCCGAACCGGCCGGGCGGAGGAGGCCCGGCCGGAAGTGGCGGAGGCGCCGGCTGGCGCGTCAGAAGAGGGCGACGTCGCGGAGGTAGTTGGCAACCCGGCGCAACCGGTTGGCCCCGTCGACCGGCGCCGTCATCCGGAACACGAGTTGACGGTCGACGCGGCCGCTGTCGCCTCCTCGCCAGTAGGCGACGATCACCAGGCCGTACCGCTGCTCACCGTCGATCTGCAGCTGGCTGGACTCGGCGAAGGCGACATTCTCTCCACCACGCGTCCACTGCAGGTTCCAGGCTTCCTCTGCCTGACGCATGGCGGTCTGCCGCTTCGCGTCGCAGGGCTGCAGGCAGTCCCGAACGATCAACTCGCCGCCGATCGCGTCGGCCCCGGTCGCGGGCGTGCCGCAGTTGTACTTGACAAACTCCTCGCCCCGGCCGGCGAGCGTGCACTCCCAGTCCACCGGAACCTTGACCGGGAAGGGGAGACCCTCCAGGCCGGTCACCGTGCGAACGTTGTCGCGGGCACCGAACTTCGGCCACTGGCTCGGCCATGCTCCGGACTTCGGCGGCTCGATACCGGGTGACTGCGGCGGCGACGTCGGCAACGCCGGCGGTCCGGCCGTGCTGCTTCCGCTGCTGCTCGGCGACGCTTCCACCTGCGGCGGTGCCGGGTCGTCCGACCCCGCCCAGAAATACACGCCACCGGCGCTGGCGAGCAGCACCAGGACCAGCGCGGCGATCCCGACCACGAGCCCGGTCCGTCGACGGGGCTTCGAGGGTGTGATGCGACGGTCCTGCGGGGCGAACGGGTCGGTCGGGGGCGAGACCGTCGAGGGGTTGGGCCCCCCGAACGGCATCTGGGCCGTGGCACCGTCCGCGGGCACCGGGTCATCCTGAGACCCGGCCGGCGAGGCCGGAGCGGCCGACACCGGCGTCGGGGACGCCGACACCGGCTGGCCGGAGACCGGGGTCACCTGCGCCGCCCACGGCGCGTGTGGCATCCCTGACACGGGCTGTGGAACACCGGAGACGGGATGCGGCACCCCGCTGACTTGCTGGGGCATCCCCGAGACCGGACGGTCGACCGTCGGATCCGGGGTGTATTCCACGCCGAGCGCACGGAACAGCTTCTCCGCGCCCGGCCCGACCTCCGCCGAGTAGGCCACCCAGGGCGCGGCGGCCGAGAAGTCGGCGTACGCGTAGGGCAGGGGGTTCGCCGCCTGCGCCAGGGAGTTCGTCATCCCGGCGAACGCCTCCCGCCAGCCCGGGGCGGCGGCGACGGCGGCGTCCAGGACGGCAACGGTGACCAGGCGGCCCTGCTCGTCGATGGCTGCCCACGCCTTGCCGACGGGCGAACTGCCCAGCACGTGGGTGAACCTGTAGGGACCTCCCGGCTGCATGCCAACTCCTCTGCTCAACCGCCGTGCGGATCCTACAGAGGTCGCGCCAGCGTCCTCGCCCGCCGGTCGCGGGCCTGACACTTGCTGGGACGCCGCAAAGGGCCAGCGTGTGTCTCCGCGGGGTACCAGTCGACCGCACGACGAAGCCGGACACCAGGCTTGTCCGTGAAAGTTTTCATGCATACAGTCAGCACGTGAATGAAGGAGCCGTCGCGGCGCCCACCGACCAGGTGTCGGGCCTGTTCCAGGGGGTCCGGCTCACCCCCACCCAGCGCCGCATCGCGCACTGCCTGGTGCAGCACGCGCCGGCCGTGGCATACCTGTCGGCCGCCGAGGTGGCCGAGCTGGCGGGCGTCAGCCAGCCGTCGGTCACCCGGTTCGCGGTGGCGCTCGGCCACGACGGCTACCCCGCGCTGCGCCGCCGGCTCCGCGAGCTGACGGCCGGCGCGCCGGACGGTCCCGCCGACGCCGGCAACGAGCTCCAGCAGGCGGTACGCGCCGAGATCGGCAACCTCGACCGCCTCGCCGGGCAGCTCGCCGACCGGGAGCGGATCGCCGAGACCGGCCGGCTGCTGGCCGCCAGCCGTCCCCTCCCGGTGCTCGGTCTGCGGGCCGCCGCGCCGCTGGCCGCGTACTTCGCGTACTTCGCCGCCAAGGTGCACCCCGACGTGCGGGTCCTCGACGTCGGCGGCAGCCTGCTCACCGACCGCCTCGAGCAGGCCGCCGAGGCCGGGGCGGGCGCCCTGCTCGCCTTCGTGCTGCCCCGCTACCCCCGGGAGACCCTCGACGCGCTGCGCGAGGCGCGGGCCGCCGGCCTCCGGGTGGTGGCCATCACCGACTCGCCGGTCAGCCCGGCCACCGAGCACGCCGACGTGGTGCTGCCCGCCGCCGTCGGCGCGCAGCTCGTCTTCGACCTGCACACCGCCCCGATGACCCTGGCCATGGTGCTGCTCCAGGCCATCTGTGACGCCGACCCCGCCGACACCCAACGCCGGCTGGAGGCCTTCGAGGCGTCCGCCGCCCGCCGCCAGCTGTTCCTCGGCTGAGAGGAGACCCGAGATGTCCCAGCCCGTCCGCGCCGCACGCGGCACCGAACGCACCGCCCGAGGCTGGCCCCAGGAGGCCGCGCTGCGGATGCTGATGAACAACCTCGACCCGGAGGTGGCCGAGCGCCCCGAGGACCTGGTGGTCTACGGCGGCACCGGCCGGGCCGCGCGGGACTGGCCGTCCTACCACGCGCTGGTGCGCACCCTGACCGACCTGCGCGACGACGAGACCATGCTGGTGCAGTCCGGCCGGCCGGTGGGCGTCCTGCGCACCCACGAGTGGGCGCCCCGGGTGCTGCTGGCCAACTCGAACCTGGTCGGCGACTGGGCCACCTGGCCGGAGTTCCGCCGCCTGGAGCAGCTCGGCCTCACCATGTACGGGCAGATGACCGCCGGCTCGTGGATCTACATCGGCACCCAGGGCATCCTCCAGGGCACCTACGAGACGTTCGCCGCCGTCGCCGCCAAGAGGTTCGGCGGCACCCTGGCGGGCACGCTGACGCTGACCGCCGGCTGCGGCGGGATGGGCGGGGCGCAGCCCCTCGCGGTCACCATGAACGGCGGCGTCTGCCTGATCGTCGACGTGGACCGGACCCGGCTGGACCGCCGGGTGCACGACCGCTACCTCGACGAGGTCGCCGACTCCCTGGACGACGCCGTCGAGCGGGTGCTCGCCGCGAAGCGGGACCGCCGCGCGCTGAGCGTCGGCGTGGTCGGCAACGCGGCCACGGTCTTCCCGGAGCTGCTGCGCCGGGGCGTCGACATCGACGTCGTCACCGACCAGACCAGCGCGCACGACCCGCTGTCGTACCTGCCGGAGGGGGTGGAGCTGGCCGACGCCCGGGACTACGCGGCGGCGAAGCCGGCCGAGTTCACCGACCGGGCGCGGGCGTCGATGGCGAAGCACGTCGAGGCGATGGTCGGGTTCCTCGACGCCGGCGCGGAGGTCTTCGACTACGGCAACTCGATTCGGGGCGAGGCGAAGCTCGGCGGGTTCGAGCGGGCCTTCGACTTCCCCGGTTTCGTGCCCGCGTACATCCGGCCGTTGTTCTGCGAGGGCAAGGGCCCGTTCCGGTGGGCGGCGCTCTCCGGCGACCCGGCCGACATCGCCGCCACCGACCGGGCGATCCTGGAGTTGTTCCCCGAGAACGAGTCCCTGGCCCGGTGGATCCGGATGGCCGGCGAGCGGGTCGCCTTCCAGGGCCTGCCGGCGCGGATCTGCTGGCTCGGCTACGGCGAGCGCGACAAGGCGGGCGTGCGGTTCAACGAGATGGTCGCCTCCGGCGAGCTCTCCGCGCCCGTGGTGATCGGCCGGGACCACCTGGACTGCGGCAGCGTGGCGAGCCCCTACCGGGAGACCGAGGCGATGGCCGACGGCTCCGACGCGATCGCCGACTGGCCGCTGCTCAACGCGCTGGTCAACACCGCCAGCGGGGCGTCCTGGGTGTCGATCCACCACGGCGGCGGGGTGGGCATCGGCCGGTCGATCCACGCCGGGCAGGTCTGCGTGGCCGACGGCACCGCCCTGGCCGGGCAGAAGATCGAGCGGGTGCTCACCAACGACCCCGCGATGGGCGTCATCCGCCACGTGGACGCCGGCTACGACGCCGCCCGCGACGTCGCGGAGGCCACCGGCGTCCGGGTGCCGATGGCGGAGCGGGGCAACCCGTGAGCGCGAGGAGTGCAGCGAAGCGGAGCCCCGCAGTCGCGAACAACGGAGGTGCCCCGTGAGTGACCTCGCCGAGCGGTTCCGGGCGCTGTGGGACGAGATCGCGCCGGTCGGGCGGGACGAGCGCAGCGGCGGCTACCTGCGGTACGCGCTGACCGGGCCGGAGCTGCGGCTGCGGGAGTGGTTCCGCGGTCAGGCCGACCGCCGGGCCATGCCGGTCACCGAGGACGGCAACGGCAACCTCTTCGCCTGGTGGGGCGAGCCGGAGGCCGGCGGCGCGGTGCTGACCGGCAGCCACTTCGACTCGGTGCCGCACGGCGGGGCGTACGACGGGCCGCTCGGCATCGTCAGCGCGTTCCTCGCGGTCGACGAGCTGCGCGCGGCGGGCGTCGCGCCGGCCCGGCCCGTGGCGGTCGCCGCGTTCGTCGAGGAGGAGGGGGCCCGGTTCGGCGTACCCTGCCTCGGGTCGCGGCTGCTCGCCGGGGAGATCGCGGTGGAGCGCGCGGCCGGGTTGCGCGACGCCGACGGGGTGAGCTTCGCCGAGGCGTTGGGCGACCGGCCGGCGGGCGCCCGGCCGGAGCTGGTCGGCCGCTTCGCCGCCTTCGTCGAGCTGCACGTCGAGCAGGGCCGAGCGCTGGTCGAGGCCGACGCGCCCGTCGCGGTCGCCAGCGCCATCTGGCCGCACGGCCGCTGGCGCTTCGAGTTCACCGGCGAGGGCAACCACGCCGGCACGACCCGGATGGCCGACCGCCGCGACCCCATGCTGACGTACGCCTTCACGGTGCTGGCGGCCAACAAGGAGGCCCGGCTGCGCGGCGCCCACGCCACCGTCGGCCGGGTGTCGGTGGAGCCGAACGCCACGAACGCGATCCCGTCGAGGGTGACGGGGTGGCTCGACGCCCGGGCCGCCGAGCCGGAGACGCTGACGGGGCTGGTCGACGCGGTGCGCGCGAAGGCCGCCGAGCGGGCCCGCCGCGACGGTACGGAGGTGGCGCTGACCGAGGAGTCGGCCACCCCGCTGGTCGCCTTCGACGGCGGCCTGGCCGGCCGGCTGGCGGCCCTGCTGGACGCGCCGGTGCTGCCGACCGGCGCCGGCCACGACGCGGGGGTGCTCGCCGCGCACGTGCCCACGGCGATGCTCTTCGTGCGCAACCCGACCGGGGTGTCGCACTCCCCGGCCGAGTCGGCCAGCGACGCCGACTGCGCCGCCGGGGTGACCGCCCTGGCCCGGGTCCTGGAGGAGCTGACATGCCGCTGACCGGGGTCCGAAGCCGCCGTCGGCGGCCTGTCGAGCTGATGTCGCAGACGACTCGCCCCGGCGGTGATCGACTGATGTCGCAGACGACTCAGCTCGACAGGGGGCGAACGACATGACCGGGACCCGCTGGCTGGCCGAGTACGCCTGGCTGCCCGAGCACGCCGAGCCGACCGCCGACGTGCTGATCGAGACGGCCGACGGGCGGATCACCGGGGTCACGCCGCTGACCGCCGGGAGCACGCCGCCCGCCGGGGTCGAGGTCATGACCGATGCCGAGCGGCTGCCCGGGCTGACCCTGCCGGGGCTCGCCAACGCGCACTCGCACGCCTTCCACCGGGCGCTGCGCGGGCGCACCCACGGCGGGCGCGGCGACTTCTGGACGTGGCGCGACCGGATGTACGCGGTCGCCGCCCGCCTGGACCCGGACTCGTACCTGGCCCTGGCCCGGGCCGTCTACGCCGAGATGGCGCTGGCCGGGATCACCTGCGTCGGCGAGTTCCACTACCTGCACCACAACCCGGACGGCACCCCGTACGCCGAGGCGAACGCGATGGGCGAGGCGCTGGTCGAGGCCGCCGCCCACGCCGGGATCCGGATCACGCTGCTCGACACCTGCTACCTCACCGCCACCGTCGACGGGCAGCCGCTCGCCGGGCCGCAGCGGCGCTTCGGCGACGGCGACGCGCTGCGCTGGGCGGAGCGGGCCACCGCGTTCACGCCCACCGACGGCCACGCCCGCGTGGGCGCCGCGATCCACTCCGTGCGCGCGGTGCCGGCCGGACAGCTCGCCACGGTGGCCAACTGGGCGGACAGCCGGGGCGCGCCCCTGCACGTGCACCTGTCCGAGCAGCCCGCCGAGAACGACGCCTGCCGGGCCGCCCACGGCTGCACCCCCACCCGGCTGCTCGCCGACCACGGGGCGCTCGGCCCGGACACCACGGCCGTGCACGCCACCCACCTGACCAGCGGCGACCTCACCCTGCTCGGCGACACCGGCACCGGCGTCTGCCTCTGCCCCACCACCGAGCGGGACCTGGCCGACGGCATCGGCCCGGCCCGGCGGATGGCCGACGTCGGCCTGCCGCTCAGCCTCGGCAGCGACAGCCACGCCGTGGTCGACCTCTTCGAGGAGGCGCGCGCCGTCGAGCTGGACGAGCGGCTGCGCACCCGCCGCCGCGGCCACTTCGGCGCCGCCGAGCTGCGCGACGCCGCCACCGTGGGCGGCCACGCCGCGCTGGGCTGGCGCGACGCCGGGCGGCTCGCCGTGGGCGCCCGCGCCGACCTGGTGACCGTACGGCTGGACAGCCCCCGCACGGCCGGCGTACCCCCGGTGGGGGTCTGGTTCGCGGCGGGCGCGGCGGACGTCACTCAGGTCGTGGTGGACGGCCGGGTGGTGGTCCGCGACGGCCGGCACCTGACCGTCGACGTGCCGGCCGAGCTGACCGCGGCGATCGAGGAGGTGACCTCATGAGCAGTGTGCTGGTCGACGACATCGGCGAGCTGGTGACCAACGACCGGGGCGGCGAGGGCGGCCCGCTGGGCATCCGGCGCGACGTCGCGCTGCTGGTCGAGGACGGGCGGGTGGCCTGGATCGGGCCGGCCCGCGACGCGCCGGCCGCCGACCGGCGCGTCGACGCGCGGGGCGCGGCGGTGCTCCCCGGCTTCGTCGACAGCCACGCCCACCTGGTCTTCGCCGGGGACCGGGCCGCCGAGTTCGCCGCCCGGATGGCCGGGCAGCCGTACACCGGCGGCGGCATCCGGACCACGGTCGGCGCCACCCGGACCGCCGGCGACGACGAACTGCGGGCCAACGTGCGCCGGCTGCGCGACGAGGCGCTGCGGCAGGGCACCACCACCATCGAGATCAAGAGCGGGTACGGCCTCACCGTCGCCGACGAGGCCCGCTCCCTGGCGATCGCCGCCGAGGTCAGCGAGGAGACCACCTTCCTCGGCGCCCACGTCGTCCCCGCCGAGTACGCCGACCGCCCCGACGACTACGTGGGTCTGGTGTGCGGGCCGATGCTGGCCGCCGCCGCGCCGCACGCGCGCTGGATCGACGTCTTCTGCGAGCGGGGCGCCTTCGACGCCGACCACACCCGGGCGATCCTGACCTGCGGGCAGGCCGCCGGCCTGGGGGTGCGGGTGCACGCCAACCAGCTCGGGCCGGGGCCGGGCGTCCGGCTCGGCGTGGAACTCGGCGCGGCGAGCGTCGACCACTGCACCCACCTGACCGACGCCGACGTCGACGCGCTCGCCTCGACCCGGGTCGACGGCACCGCCGACGAGGACGGGCACACCGCCACCGTGGCGACCCTGCTGCCCGGCGCCGAGTTCTCCACCCGCTCGCCGTACCCGGACGCCCGCCGGCTGCTCGACGCCGGCGTGACCGTGGCGCTGGCGACGGACTGCAACCCCGGCTCGTCGTACACCTCGTCGATGCCGTTCTGCGTGGCGCTCGCCGTACGCGAGATGCGGATGACCCCGGCGGAGGCCGTCTGGGCGGCGACCGCCGGCGGCGCGCGGGCGCTGCGCCGCGACGACGTCGGGGTGCTCAGGCCCGGGGCCCGGGCCGACCTCGTGATCCTCGACGCCCCCTCCCACCTGCACCTGGCCTACCGGCCGGGTGTGCCACTGATCCGCCAGGTCCTGCGCAACGGAGTCCCACAATGACGTCTGTCTCCATCCTGCCCACCGGCATCTCCCCCGCCGACGTGCTCGCCGTGGCGCGCGGCACCGCCAAGGTCGTGCTCGACCCGGCCGCCGTGGACGCGATGCGGACCAGCCGGTCCATCGTGGACGGCATCGAGGCCGCCGGCCGGCCGGTCTACGGCGTCTCCACCGGCTTCGGCGCGCTGGCGAACACCTTCGTCGCGCCGGAGCGGCGGGCCGAACTGCAGCACGCGCTGATCCGCTCGCACGCCGCCGGGGTCGGCGCCCCGATGCCGCGCGAGGTGGTGCGGGCGATGATGCTGCTGCGGGTCCGCTCGCTGGCGCTCGGCCGCTCCGGGGTCCGGCCGCTGGTCGCCGAGGCGCTCGTCGACCTGCTCAACCGCGACGTGACGCCGTGGGTGCCCGAGCACGGCTCGCTGGGCGCCTCCGGCGACCTGGCGCCGCTGGCGCACTGCGCGCTGGTGCTGCTCGGCGAGGGGTGGGTGCTCGGCCCGGCCGGCGAGCGGGTGCCCGCCGCCGACGCGCTGCGCCAGGCGGGGCTGGCGCCCGTCGAGCTGGCCGCCAAGGAGGGCCTGGCACTGATCAACGGCACCGACGGCATGCTCGGCATGCTGCTGCTGGCGATCCACGACGCCGCGCACCTCTTCGCGATGGCCGACGTCACCGCCGCCCTCGCGATCGAGGCGATGCTCGGCTCGGAGCGGCCGTTCCTGCCGGAGCTGCACGCCATCCGGCCGCACCCCGGCCAGTCGGCCTCGGCGGCGAACATCCACCGGCTGCTCCAGGACTCCCGGGTGATGGACTCGCACCGGGACGACCTGGCGCACGCGGTGCAGGACGCGTACTCGATGCGCTGCGCGCCGCAGGTCGCCGGGGCGGCCCGGGACACGCTCGACTTCGTCCGCACGGTGGCCGGCCGGGAGCTGGTCTCGGTGGTGGACAACCCGGTGGTGCTGCCGGACGGCCGCGTCGAGTCGACCGGGAACTTCCACGGCGCGCCGCTGGGCTTCGCCGCGGACTTCCTCGCCATCGCCGCCGCCGAGGTGGGCGCGATCGCCGAGCGCCGGGTGGACCGGCTGCTCGACGTCACCCGGTCCCGGGAGCTGCCGGCGTTCCTCTCTCCCGACGCCGGGGTCAACTCGGGGCTGATGATCGCCCAGTACACGGCCGCGGGGATCGTCGCGGAGAACCGCCGGCTCGCCGCGCCCGCGTCGGTGGACTCGCTGCCCACCAGCGGCATGCAGGAGGACCACGTCTCGATGGGCTGGGCGGCGACCAAGAAGCTGCGTACGTTGCTGGACAACCTGACCAGCCTGCTCGCGGTGGAGCTGCTGGCCGCGGTGCGCGGTCTGCAGCTGCGCGCCCCGCTGGAGCCGTCGCCGGCCGGGCGGGCCGCCGTCGCGGCGCTCGCCGGCGTCGCCGGGGAGCCCGGGCCGGACGTCTTCCTCGCCCCGCTGATGGAGGCCGCCCGGGCCGTGGTGGCCGGGCCCGAGCTGCGCGCCGCCATCGAGCGCGAGATCGGCCCCCTGGACTGACGGTCCGCGCCGGGCCGTCGTGGCGACACGGTGGCCCGGCGCCCGCCGGTGGTCAGCCCGCCAGCACCGCGACCCCGATCAGCACGGGCACGGCGGTCACCGTCGACAGCAGGATCGAGTCGCGCGCCAGGACCGCGCCCCGGTCGAAGCGGACCGCGTACACGAAGACGTTCTGCGCCGTCGGCAGTGCGGCGGTGACCGTGCAGGCCAGCACGAGGGTGGCCGGCAGCCCCATCGCGAAGCGCGCGACGAGGTAGGCGACGGCGGGCTGGGCCACGGTCTTGAGGACGACCGCGAGGCGTACGTCCCGACCGGTGTCGCCGGAGCCGGGCCGCGGCGCGCCGTGCAGGGAGACCCCGTACGCGATCAGCGTGGCGGGGACCGCCATCGCCGCGACGAGGGCGATCGGCCGCAGCACCGGCTCCGGCGGCAGCCAGCCCGTCAGGCTCGCCGCGACGCCCAGCGCGCACGCCACGGTGACCGGGTTGGTGAGTGGCTGGAGCACCACGGCGCCGGGCGACGGTCGCCTCTTCGCCGTGGCCGCCTCGAGGAGGGTGAACGCGACAGGCGTCACGACGACCAGCTGGAACATCAGGACGGGCGCGACGAACGAGGCGTCGCCGAGAACGTAGACGGCGACCGGGATGCCGATGTTCGCCGCGTTGACGTACGACGAGGCCAACGCCCCGATGGTCGCCTCCGCGACGGAGCGACGCCAGCGGAGCCGGGCGACGGCCACGTACAGCGACGCCACGGCGACGGTGCTCGCCACCGTCACGACCAGGGCGGACGAGACGATCGCGGGCACGTCGGCCCGGGCCACCGTCTGGAACAGCAGCGCCGGGGTCGCCACGAAGAACGCGACCCGGGAGAGGACGGTGGCCGCCTCCGGCCCCAGCACCCCGCCGCGACCGAGCGCGTAGCCGACGGCGATGACGGTGGCGATGACGGCGAAGCCCGTCAGCACCCCTCCCACCGGGGCGGGGCCGTCAGCTCGCGGGCGGCAGCACCTTGGCGACCAGCTTGGCCAGCTCCCGCAGCGCCTTGCCGCGGTGGCTGACCGCGTCCTTCTCCTGCGGCGTCAGCTCGGCGTTGGTCCGGTCCTGTCCGTCGCCGAGGAAGATCGGGTCGTAGCCGAAGCCGCCGTCGCCGCGCGGCGCGCGCAGCAGCCGGCCCGGCTGCCGGCCGTCGACCAGGTGCTCCTTGCCGCCGGGCAGCACCAGGGCCACCGTGCAGACGAAGGACGCCCCCCGGTGCTCGTCGGGGAGGTCGGCGATCTGGTCCAGCACCAGCTGGAGGTTGGCCCGGTCGTCGCCGTGCCGGCCGGCCCAGCGGGCGCTGAACACCCCCGGCATGCCGTTGAGCGCGTCGACGGCGAGGCCGGAGTCGTCGGCGATCGTCGGCAGGCCGGTGCGCCGGCATCCCTCCCGCGCCTTGATCAGGGCGTTCTCGCCGAAGGTCAGGCCGGTCTCCGGCAGCTCCGGGTATTCCTCGACGTCGTCGAGGCCGAGCAGGGCGACGCGGTGCGCGCCGAGCGCGCCGTCGAGGATCCGCTGCAGCTCGACGAGCTTCTTGCGGTTACGGGTGGCGAGCAGCACCTTGTTCATCAGAATCCACCTTTGTTCGCGACTGTGGGGCTCGCAGGCTCACTCCTCGCGCTCACGGGAGGAGGAGCGCCTTCCGCTGGGCTTCGGCCAGTTCCACGCAGCCGGCGACGGCCAGGTCGAGCAGGGCGTCGAGCTGTTCGCGGGCGAAGACGCCGGCCTCGCCGGTGCCCTGCACCTCGACGAACTCGCCGGCGCCGGTGCAGACCACGTTCATGTCGACCTCGGCGGTCACGTCCTCGGCGTAGTTGAGGTCGAGCCGGGGCTCGCCCTCGATGACCCCGACGCTGACGGCGGCCACCGAGCGGTGCATCACCTTCTCCGGCTTGCCGGCCAGCGCCTTGCGCCCGGCCAGCCAGGTCACGGCGTCGTGCAGCGCCACGTACGCGCCGGTGATCGCCGCGGTGCGGGTGCCGCCGTCGGCCTGGAGCACGTCGCAGTCGAGCACGATCGAGTTCTCGCCGAGCGCCTTCAGGTCGATCGACGCCCGCAGGCTCCGGCCGATCAGCCGGGAGATCTCGTGGGTACGCCCGCCGACGCGGCCCTTCACGCTCTCCCGGTCGGAGCGGGTGTTGGTGGCGCGGGGCAGCATCGCGTACTCGGCGGTGACCCAGCCGAGCCCGGAGCCCTTGCGCCAGCGGGGCACCCCCTCGGTCACGCTGGCGGTGCAGAGCACCCGGGTGTCGCCGAACTCCACGAGCACCGAGCCCTCCGGATGGGTGCTCCAGCCCCGGGTCAGCGTCACAGGTCGGAGTTCGTCGGGTCGCCGCCCGTCAGGTCGCGCCATGCCTGCACCCTATGCGGTGCGACGGCCGGCCCGTTGCGGGGTGCCCGCGCCCGGTGCGTCGGTCCTCAGTCGCACTCCCGGATGCGGACGTTGAGCACGAGCGGGCGGTCCCAGCCGAGCGGCACCTTGTCCAGCCCCGTCGTCGTCGCCGTCGCCCGGCACGCCTTCACCCGCCACGTCCAGGTGCAGGTGGGGCCGCCGTACTGGAAGCCGTTCGCCACACAGCGCGTCACGTCCTCGATCTTCGCGTCCTGCGCGCCGGCCGCGACGAGCCACTCGTGCACCCGCTCGCCGAGGTCCACCGGGCAGCGCCCCTGCGGGCAGGTGAACCGGTACACCTGCAGCGTCGCGTCGTCGCCCTCGACGAGCCCGTCGGAGGTGAAGCTGTGCGGCCGCCCCCAGTCCGCGAAGATGGCCCTCCGTTCGGCCATGTCCTGCCGGGGCGCCCACCAGCCGACGTAACCGGCGATGCCGCCGCCGGCGCAGAGCCCCACTGCGAGCAGCCCGGCCAGCACCGCGAAGAACACCCGCAGCCCGGTGGACCGGCGCGGCGGCGCCGGGGCGGGCCCGGCCGGCGGGAGGGCGGCCGCCGGCGGGTGCGCGCCGGGCCGGCCGGCCGGCGGGTGCGCGCCGGGCCGGCCGGCCGGCGGGTACGGGCCGGCGGGGAACGGCGCGGGCCCGGGACCTCCGTCGGCGGCGGGCGGCGGCGGATACGGCGCGGCGACCGGCTGCGCGTGCGGCGGATACGGGTGTCCGTGCGCCGGGGTCGCCGGCGGGTACGGCCCGGCTCCCGCCGGCGGGTACGGCCCGGCTGCCGCCGGCGGCTGCTGCGCCGGCTGCCCCGGCCAGGGCCCGGCCGGGCCGGGCGGCAGTGGCGCACCGGGCGCACCGGGCGGGCTCGCGGGAGGCGTCGGCGGGTGGGGCTGCCAGCCGGCCGCGCCGGAGGGGGAGTCGCTCACCGGCGAGATCCTAGGGGGACGGCGCGGTTTTCGGGCCCCCGCCCGTCGGGAACCCGGGAGCGGCCGGGACGGCGGGGCGCCGGGTCAGACGTCGTACGTCGCGCCGGGGCGGACCACCTCGAGCGGGCCGGAGAAAGACGCGCCGGCCGCCTCCACGGTCATCGCCTCGCTGCCCCAGGCGGCCACGAGGTGGGTCAGCAGCAGCCGGCCGACGCCCGCCTTGGTCGCCGCCTCGCCGGCCTCCCGGCCGGTCAGGTGCAGGTCGGGCGGGTTGTCCACGCCGTCGAGGTAGCTGGCCTCGCAGAGGAACACGTCGGCGTCCTGGGCCAGCCGCAGCAGCGCGTCGCAGGGCGCGGTGTCGGAGGAGTAGCAGAGCACCCGGCCCCCGTGCTCCAGCCGCACGCCGTACGTCTCCACGGGGTGGTTGACCCGGTCGACGGTGACGGTGAAGGGGCCGATCGGGAAGGTGCCGGGCTGGAGGCCGTAGAACTGGTAGACGTCCTCGACGGTGCTGTCCTCCTGCCCGTACGCGGCGGCCAGCCGGTCGGGCGCGCCGGACGGGGCGTAGACCGGCAGCGGCGGGTAGGGGCCGTCCGGGGCGTAGCGCCGGACCACCACGTACGCCGCCGCGTCGAGGATGTGGTCGCAGTGCAGGTGGGTCAGGAGGATGGCGTCGGGGGCGTGCAGCCCCGCGTAGCGCTGGAGGTTGGACAGCGACCCGGAACCGAAGTCGACCAGGAGCCGGAAGCCGTCCGCCTCGACGAGGTAGGCCGAGCAGGGAGACTCGGGCCCGGGGAAACTGCCGGCGCAGCCCAGCACGGTCAGGCGCATCGAGTGGTCTCGCTGTCACGATGCGTAGTGCTCGCGCCGACGGTCCGTCTCTCGATGATCTCTACCGACGCGTACGCCACGCTGCGCAGCCTACGCTGGCAGACCGGGCGGCAAGAATCATCCACCGGAAGTTGTCACCAAGGTGACACCCGCTGCGGGACCGCCGCGCCGCAGCCGCCGAGGAGTGACGAGGCGGCGCCCCACGGTCGCGCTGAGTGAGCGGAACGGCCGGCCCGCCGACCGCCGCCGCCGGGGTCACCGGCGTGCGGCGGTGACCCCGCAGCGGCGTCGTCAGGCCCAGAGCTGCCCCTCCAGCGCGTCCTCCGCGTCGGCGAGCGTGCCGCCGTACGCGCCGGTGGAGAGGTATTTCCAGCCGCCGTCGGCGACCACGAAGGCCACGTCGGCGCGGCGGCCCTCGCGGACCGCCTCGTGCGCCACCGCCAGGGCGGCGTGCAGGATCGCCCCGGTGGAGAAGCCCGCGAAGATGCCCTCCACCTCCACCAGCTGCCGCGTCCGCAGCACGGCGTCGCGGGTGCCGACGGAGAAGCGCCGGGACAGCACGGTCGCGTCGTAGAGCTCCGGGACGTATCCCTCGTCGATGTTGCGCAGCCCGTAGACCAGCTCGCCGTAGCGCGGCTCGGCCGCGACGACCTGGATGCCGTCGACCTTGTCGCGCAGGTAGCGCCCGGTGCCCATCAGCGTCCCGGTGGTGCCGAGGCCCGCCACGAAGTGGGTGATCGTGGGCAGGTCGTGCAGCAGCTCGGGACCGGTGGTCTCGTAGTGCGCGCGGGCGTTCGCCTCGTTGCCGTACTGGAAGAGCATCACCCAGTCGGGGTGCTCGGCCGCGATCTGCTTCGCGGTGGCCACCGCCTGGTTCGAGCCGCCCGCCGCCGGCGAGAAGATGATCTCCGCGCCGTACATCCGGAGCAGTTGCACCCGCTCGGTGGAGACGTTCTCCGGCATCACGCAGACCAGCCGGTAGCCGCGCAGCTTCGCCACCATGGCCAGGGAGATGCCGGTGTTGCCGCTGGTCGGTTCGAGGATGGTGTCGCCCGGCCGGAGCCGGCCCGCCTCCTCGGCCGCCCGGACCATGAACAGGGCCGCCCGGTCCTTGATGCTCCCGGTCGGGTTCCGGTCCTCCAGCTTCGCCCAGAGCCGCACCGGCGGCGCCCCGTCGGGCACCGTCGGGGAGAGCCGCGGCAGGCCGACCAGGGGCGTGCCGCCGGAGGCGTCGAGCAGGCTGTCGTACCGCGTCATCGCGGCCGCCTCAGCGGGCGGCGACGGCCGCGCGGTGACCGGCGATCGCCGCGGCGGCGGCGAAGCCGAACGCGCCACCCGCGACCGCCGGCAGGATGGTCACGCTGTCGCCGTCGTTGAGCTTGGCGTCCAGCGCGCCCAGGAAGCGGACGTCCTCGTCGTTGACGTAGACGTTGACGAAGCGGTGCAGCGCCCCGGCGTCGGTGACCAGCCGGGCCTTCAGGCCGGCGTGCCGGGAGTCCAGGTCGGCGAGCAGGTCGCCCAGCGTGTCGCCGGCGCCCTCGACGACCTTCGCGCCGCCCGTGTAGCTGCGCAGGATGGTGGGGATGCGGACCTCGATGGCCATGGTGTCGTGCTCCTCGTTGATGATCGGGTGTGCCGGAAGGTGACGGGACGTGGACGGGTGTGGCGGCGCTGGGATCAGCGGCCGGAACACTCGTAGTCGACCGTCGCCGGGCTCTGCCCGAACATGTAGGACTGCACGGCGTGCGGGTCCACCCCCGCGTCGAGGATGCGCACCGGCTCCTCGGTCACCACGCCGTCCACGATGCGGAAGGAGCGGATCTCCTCCGTGTCGGGCTCGCGGGTGGAGACCAGCAGGTAGTGCGCGCCCGGCTCGCCGGCGAAGGAGACGTCCGTCCGGGACGGGTAGGCCTCCGTGGCGGTGTGCGAGTGGTAGATGACGACGGGCTCCTCGTCCCGGTCGTCCATCTCGCGCCACACCCGCAACTGCTCCATCGAGTCGAACTCGTAGAACGTCATGGAGCGGGCGGCGTTGTCCATCGGGATGTGCCGGGTGGGGGTGTCGCTGCCGACGGGACCGGCGACCACGCCGCACGCCTCGTCGGGGTGGTCCCGGCGCGCGTGGGCGACGATCGCGTCGATGATCGACCGGTCGATGCTCAGCACGTGTGCCAGCCTAACTCGTGCGCGGCGCCAATCTAAGGTGGTGCCGGTCACGCCTAGTCGATCAAGGCGTTGAGCAGGGACTCCTGGAGATAGCCGAGATAGGCGTAGACCGACAGTTGGAACACCCGGCTCGACGTCGGATCCTCCGCGACCGCGTCGTCGAGCTCCTCGCCGAGGTCGGTGCCGTCCTTGATCTCCAGCCGGACGCCCATCGCCAGCCGGGCGTCGTTGAGCGCCCGCAGCCACGCCTCGGCGGCCTCCGCGTCGAGGCGCACCTCGCCGCCGGCGGAGTCGGGCAGCGCGGCGAGGATCGCGCCGGCCTGGTCGATCTTGCCGGTCTTGAGGTCGCCCTCGGTGTAGCGGCGGAACTCGGCGGTGCCGGACGGGTCGTCCGGGTAGACGTCGGGGAAGAGCCGGCCGACCACCGGATCCGAGTGGTCGAAGCCGTCGGTCAGCAGACCGACCACCTCGGAGGCGACCTTGCGCAGCACCCGGACCTCGTCGACGGCGAAGGTGGCGACGTAGCGGTCGCCCTGGCGACGGAACATGCTCACGACCGGTCCACCGTCGCCCACAGCCCGTACGCGTGCAGCTGCGACGCGTCGTGCTCCATCCGCTCCCGCGCGCCGCTGGAGACGACGGCGCGCCCCTTGTGGTGCACGTCGAGCATGAGTTCCTCCGCCCGCTCCCGGCTGTAGCCGAAGAGCTTCTGGAACACCCACGTCACGTAGGTCATGAGGTTGACCGGGTCGTCCCACACGATCGTCACCCACGGCCGGTCGGACGCCGGCACCTCATCGGTGTCCGGCGTCTCGACCGGTGCAACCTGCGGAGCCGCCATGCCCCCCATCGTGCCACCGGACCCGGCGAACCGAGGAACCGGAACGCCGGCCTGCCGCGGTTCGCCGCGTCCGGCCTGGTCGGGCGCGTCGGAGGCGGCCCGCACCGACCCCCGGGCGGGACCGGCGGCAGGGGCGACCCGCTCGCCCTCAGGCGAGCAGGATGCCGTGGTCGACCGCATCGGCAAGCACCCCGTCCAGCGACAGGCGGACCACGTCGAGCCGCCGGGACACCTCCCGGGACAGCTCCAGCTCGACCTCGCGCAGCGCGCGCTGGGCCCAGGCCCGGGCGGCGTTGGGATCATGGTTGCCGGGGCTGCGCCAATGCTGCCAGCAGCCGCCCGAGAGGGCCACCGCGACGGGCGGGAGCACCTCGGCACGCTCGGCGCCCGGGCAGCTCGCCAGGGCGTCGCTCGCGCCGGCGCCGGTCAGCCCGGCCACGCCCCCGGTGCTGGTCACCAGCAGGACGCGGTCCAGCTCGGGACCGCCGCCATGGTCGGTCAGGCCCCAGCGCACCGCGAAGCGGAGGCGCCGGCGGACGCCCTCGGACAGCGGCGCGCCCAGGACCCGGCCGGCGGCCTCCTCGACGAGCCGGTCGACCGCGTGGTCGCACTGGGCCGTGGCCAGCAGCGACAACGCCTCCATCTCCCGGTCGAGCAGCTGCGGCATGCCGGCGCAGCCGTCGCCGTGGACGATCTCCCGCACCACCCGGAGGTGGGTGTTCGCCAACTCCAGGGCGAGGTGCTGGCGGATGCGCTGGGCGCAGGTGCGGGCCTGCCGGTCGAGCCGCTCGGACCAGTCGCCCGGGTCGGCGGCCACCGGCACCCGGCCGTGCGCCCCGGGCAGCACCGGCGGGTCGACGCTGGCCCGCCGCAGCCCTTCCTCGGCGGCCCAGCCCACCAGGGCCCGGCGCAGGTCGGCCCCGTCGCCGTCGGCCACCGGGAACCAGCGCGCCCGGGCGAGCGCCGGCACGGCGGCCAGCAGGGCCGCCCGGTGCGCCTCGACGGTGACCGCGACCGGGTCCACCCGGGCCGCGCCGGCACCCGGCCCGGCCGGCGCGACGGACGCCCCCGTGCCCTCCGTCGTCGCCGCCTCGGGAACCGGTGCCCACCCGGCCGGGCCCGGGGTGACCGCGAAGAAGACCTCCACCCGGGCGCGGGCCACCTCGGCGAGCAGGTTCAGCTCGACGGCGGTGAAGGCCTGGTCGGCGGCGATCACGAAGAGCACCGCGCCGGACCGGCCCGCCGCGTCGAGCAGCAGCCGGATGCCGGCCACCCCGAGCGCGCCGGTGTCCGGTGTGTCGACGAGGCTGAAGTGCCGCAGCAGCGGCTCGGGCAGGCTCAGCTCGACGCGGCGCGGCGGGCGCGCCAGCGCCGGGCCGGCGGCGAACCGGTCGGCGCCGTAGGAGTGGGGCTGGCGGTAGCCGGGCACGTAGGCCGCCCGGGTCGGCACGCGGGAGCGCCGTACGACCAGCCAGCTGCCGGCGGGAACGGCCAGCATGGCGGGCTCCAGCCGGAGCACGCCGGCGAGCACCTCCGGCCGGCCCCCGCCGGCCGGGCCGACGGCGAGCACGGCCAGCGGCTCCTCCGGCCCCGGCTCCGTCACACCGAGCCTGGTCGGCAGGGGGCCCCGGTGGGGTCGCTTCGCGGCGCCGGCCGTGTCGTCGGGCACGTCGACCGCGGGGAGAGGACCCGGCATCATTCGCGAGCGGCCTCCCGTGGCAGGCGGCCGGCAGCGGCCGCGTGGAATTGTCCGGTGACGACACCCGGATGCCGGAAGAGTACGGCCGATCAGGGCCCCTACCCGAACACTTCGAATACTCAGCAGTAACTGCGAGGTTACTCAACTTCGCTGCGTGACGGTACAAGCGCGGACGGGTTTCGATGGATATGCTGCCTCGATGAGTCGGTGGAGTTTCGTCGGCCGGGCGGATGAGCTCAACCGTCTGTTGTCGGCGGTGACCGGCGCGGAGGGACGGGGCCTCTTCTTCAGCGGGAGCGCGGGCATCGGCAAGAGCCGCCTGCTGCGCGAGGGGGTGGCGGCGCTGTCCCGCGACAGCCACGCGGTCTGGTGGATCGCGGCGAGCGCCACCACGGCCGCGCTGCCGTTCGGCGGGCTGGTCCAGGTGCTCCCGGCCGAGCAGCCGCAGGGCCTGTCCCCCGCCGGCATCCTGCGCTGGGCGGTCGACGTGCTGCAACAACAGGCCGCCGGCCGCCGGATCGTCCTGGCGATCGACGACGCGCACCTGCTCGACCCGCCGTCGGCCGCGCTGGTGCACCTGGTCGCCCGCGCCGAGAACGCCACGGTGATCGGCACGCTGCGCGACGGCGAGCAGATCCCGCTGCCGATCCGGGCCCTGTGGACCGACGACCTCGTCGACCACGTCGAGCTGAACCCGCTGCCGCCCGCCGAGACCACCCGGCTGCTCTCCGAGATCCTCGACGGCCCGGTCGACGCCACCTCCGCCGACCGGCTGGGCCGCCTCTCCGCGGGCAACCCGCTGCTGCTGCGGGAGCTGGTCTTCGCCGCCGACCGCGGCGAGCTGACCCGCACGTACGGGATCTGGAAGTGGACGGGCCGGCTGGAGCTGGCGCCCAACCTGACCGACCTGATCGACACGCGGGTCGGGCAGCTCACCCCGGGCGTCCGGGCGGTGGTCGAGCTTGTCGCCTTCGGCGAGCCGCTCGGCCTGCACCTGCTCAACCAGGCCGTCGACCCGACGGACGTGGAACACGCCGAGGAGCGGGGGCTGATCGTCGTGGTCCACGACGACCGGCGGGCGAACGTGCGGCTGGCGCACCCGCTCTACGGCGAGGTGATGCGCCGCCGCTGCCCGGTCAGCCGGACCCGGCGGCTGCAGGCGCGCCTCGCCGAGCTGCTGGAGCAGGTCGGCAAGCGGCGCCGCGACGACCTGCTCCGGGTGGCCGTGTGGCGGCTCGACTCCGGCACCGCGCAGAACCCGGCCCTGCTGCTCGACGCGGCCGGGCAGGCGTTCGCCCGCTACGACGTGCCGCTGGCGACCCGGCTGGCCCGCGCGGCGCTGGACGCCGGCGGCGGCTTCGACGCCGCGGAGCTGCTGGCCACCATCCTGATGTTCGCCGACCGCCCGGACGAGGCGATCGAGGTCCTCGACGCCGTCGCCACCGACATCCGGTGCGACCGGCGGCTGAGCCGCTGGCTGACGGTACGGGGCATGGTCAGCTACTGGGGCCTCAGCCGAGAGTCCACCGTGGAGGAGATCGCGGCCCGCAGGGCGGCCCTGGAGGACTCCGCCGACCAGGCGCGGGTGCTGGCCTTCGAGGGCATCATGCGGCTGCACCGGCTGGACACCGCGCTCGCCCTGCGGCTCGGGCAGACGGTGCTGGACCGGCCGGCGGCCAGCGTCTCGGCCCGGGAGCTCGCGCGCAGCACCATCGCCTACCTCCAGGCGGCGCAGGGGCAGCTGCACCGCAGCGCCACCGCCGTCAACCAGGTGCAGGCCGAGGCGGGCCGCTGGCGGGCCGACATGCCGTACCTGCAACTGGCCCTGGAGCTCGCCCGGGGCACGAGGCTGGCGCTCGCCGGCGACCTCGCCGGCATCGACGCGATCGTGGCCGACGAGTTCGCCGACCTGGCCGGCGCCGGCGACTTCCGGCTCGGCACCGGCTACCTGGCCATCCTCCAGGCGTACGCGGCCCGGCTGCGCGGCCAGAGCGACGCGGCGCTGCGGACCAGCCTCGAGGCGTGCGCGGTCCTCGCCACCAGCCGGGTCTACGCGGGGCTGGCCCAGGCCGAGCGGGCCCAGGCGGCGGCGCTGCGCGGCGACGCCGCGCAGGCGGCCGACGCGATGGCGGAGGCCGACCGCACCCACGCCCCCGGCATGGCCGTGCTCTACCCGTGGCTGGAGCAGGCCCGGGGGGCGGTGCTCGCCGTCGGCGGCGACGTGCCCGGCGCCGCCAAGCACCTCGGCGCGCTGGCCGACCGGCTCCGGGCGGACGGCTTCGCCGGTCACGAGGTGCACGTGCTGCACGACCTGGTCCGGCTGGGCCGGGCGTCCGCCCCGGTCGGTCCGACCTGCTCCGACGGCAGCCGGCGCACCGTCGCGCAGCGGCTGGCCGAGCTCTCCGAGCGGGTCGACGGCGACCTGCCGCCGCTGCTGGCCCGGCACGCCCGGGCCGCCGCGGGCGACTCCGCCGAGGAGTTGCTGGCGGTGGCCGATGGCTTCGAGGCGCTGGACCTGAGGGTGTACGCGGCGGAGGCGACCGCCGCCGCCCTGGACCGGCTGCGCCGGCAGCGGTCGCCGTCGGCGGCCGCGGCCCGGGAACGCCTCGCCGCCCTGCTCGGCCGCTGCGACCTGCTCCGTACGCCGGCGTTGCAGGCCGGGGCGCCCGCGCTGACCGAGCGCGAGTGGCAGGTGGCCCGGCTGGCGGCGGACGGCGTGACCAGCCGGGTCATCGCCGAGCGGCTCTACCTCTCCGCCCGCACCGTGGAGAACCACCTCCAGCGGATCTACAGCAAGCTCGGCGTGGCCGGCCGGGCCGAGTTGCGGTCCGCCCTGCGGGCGATCCCGGGCCACGAGGGCGACGAGTCGGGCTGAACTCTAGGCTGGGGCGGTGAGCACCCTTCGCCCCGCGCTGCTGACCGACCACTACGAGCTGACCATGGTCAGCGCCGCCCTGCGGGACGGCACCGCCGACCGCCGCTGCGTCTTCGAGGTGTTCAACCGGCGGCTGCCCGCCGGCCGGCGCTACGGGGTGGTCGCCGGCACCGGCCGGCTGATCGAGATGATCCGCGACTTCCGCTTCGACGCCGACGAGATCGACTTCCTGCTCCGCACCGGGGTCGTCGACGAGCAGGCCGCCGCCTGGCTGCGTGACTACCGCTTCACCGGCGACGTCGACGGCTACGCCGAGGGCGAGCTGTTCTTCCCCGGCTCGCCGATCCTCACCGTCTCCGGCGGCTTCGCCGAGTGCGTGGTGCTGGAGACACTGGTGCTCTCGGTGCTCAACTACGACAGCGCCGTGGCCGCCGCCGCCGCGCGGATGGTCACCGCGGCCCGCGGCCGGACCCTCATCGAGATGGGCTCCCGGCGGGCGCACGAGGAGGCGGCGGTGGCCGCGGCGCGGGCCGCGTACCTGGCCGGGTTCCGGTTCACCTCCAACCTCGCCGCCGGGCAGCGGTACGGCATCCCGACCGCCGGCACCGCCGCGCACGCGTTCACCCTGCTGCACGACGACGAGCGGGCCGCGTTCGCCTCCCAGGTCGCCACGCTGGGCAAGGAGACGACGCTGCTCGTCGACACGTACGACATCAGCCAGGGCATCCGCAACGCCATCGCCGTGGCCGGGCCCGACCTGCGGGCGGTACGGATCGACTCCGGCGACCTCGCCGTGATCGCCCAGCAGTCCCGCGAGCTGCTCGACTCGCTCGGCGCCACCGAGACGAAGATCATCGTCTCCGGCGACCTCGACGAGTACGCCATCGCCGCCCTCGCCGCCGAGCCCGTCGACATGTACGGCGCCGGCACCGCCGTGGTCACCGGCTCCGGCGCGCCCACCGCCGGGCTGGTCTACAAGCTGGTCGAGGTCGACGGGCGCGCGGTGGTCAAGCGCTCCGAGCACAAGTCCACCATCGGCGGCCGGAAGGTGGCCGTCCGCCGGCACAAGCCGACCGGCACCGCCACCGAGGAGGTCATCGTGCCGCAGGGCGTGCCGGACCGGCGGCCCAACGACCGCCTGTTGCAGCGCCCCTTCCTGGTCGGCGGCGAGCCGGTCGACGGCCCGACCCTCGACGAGTCGCGGGAGCACCTGCGACAGTGTCTGATCTCCATCCCCTGGGAGGGGCTGAAGCTTTCCGCCGGCGACCCGGCCATCCCGGTCACGGTCGTACCGGCCGACTGAAAGGAACACTCCGGTGGGTAACGCGCTGATCATCGTGGACGTGCAGAACGACTTCTGCGAGGGCGGCTCGCTGGCCGTCGGCGGTGGGGCCGGCGTGGCGGCCGGCGTCACCCGGCTGCTCGCGGCCGAACCGGGCCGCTGGGACCACGTGGTGGCGACGAAGGACTACCACGTGGACCCGGGGGCGCACTTCGGCGACCCGCCGGACTTCGTGGACTCCTGGCCGCGGCACTGCGTGGTGGGCACCCCGGGCTCCGAGTTCCACCCGGAGCTGGCGACCGACCGGATCGAGGCGATCTTCCACAAGGGCGAGCACGCGGCGGCGTACTCGGGCTTCGAGGGGCACGCCGACGACGGCGAGTGCCTGGCCGACTGGCTGCGCCGGCACGGGGTGGACACGGTCGAACTGGTCGGCATCGCCACCGACCACTGCGTGCGGGCCACCGCCCTCGACGCCGCCCGGGAGGGCTTCGCCACCACCGTGCTGCTGGACCTGACCGCCGGCGTCGCGCCGGAGACCACCGACGTGGCGTTGCGGGCGATGGAGGGCGCCGGCGTCACGCTGCGCGGGGAGCCTGTGATCAGGGCCGCATGAGGCGGTAATTCGTTGGCGGGTGTCGTACCCCGGGTCGAGGATGTCCGGCGGAGGTACGCACCGACATGAACCTGAAGCCTTACCGGGAGGCGCTCGCCCTGCCCGGTCTCCGTTCGCTGCTGCTGGTGTCGGTGCTCGCCCGCATCCCGCTCACCGCGACCGGGGTGACCCTGACGTTCTACGTCGTGCTCGACCTCGGGCGCGGCTACGGGGCGGCCGGGCTCGTCGGCGCGGCCATCACCGTGGGCGCCGCGATCGGCGGTCCGCTGCTCGGCCGCCTGATCGACCGGCACGGGCTGCGACCGGTGCTCGTGCTCACCGGGATCGTCGAGGCGCTCTTCTGGTCCACCGCGCCGATGCTGCCCTACCCGCTGCTGCTGCCGGCCGCGTTCCTCGCCGGCTCGCTGGCCCTGCCGATCTTCTCGGTGGTGCGGCAGTCCGTCGCCGCGCTGGTGCCGCCGGAGCGGCGCCGCCCCGCGTACGCCCTGGACTCGATGTCGGTGGAGCTGTCGTTCATGGTCGGCCCCGCGCTCGCCGTGGCGGCGGTCACCGCCATCTCCGCCCGCACCACCCTCTACCTGGTCGGCGCGGGAATCGTCGCCGCCGGCATCGCGTTCTGGGTGCTCAATCCGCCCACCCGGGGCGGCGGCGAGCCGGCGGGGCCCCAGCCGAAGGTGCCGCGCCGGGCGTGGCTCACCCCGCGGCTGCTCGCCGTGCTGGCGATCAGCACCGCCGGCACGCTGGTGCTGGGCGGCACCGACGTCGCCGTGGTCGCCGTGCTCCGGGAGAGCGGCGACGTCGGGTGGACGGGCGCCGTCCTCGCCGTCTGGGCGGTCGCCTCGCTGGTCGGCGGCTTCGCGTACGGGGCCGTCCGCCGCTCGTTCTCGCCGCTGGTCCTGATGGCCGCGCTCAGCCTCTGCACCATCCCGGTCGGGCTGGGCGGGGCACACTGGTGGCTGCTCTGCCTCGCGCTGATCCCCGCCGGGGCGCTCTGCGCGCCGACCCTCGCGGCCACCGCCGACGAGGTGAGCCGGCTCGCCCCCGCCTCCGTACGCGGCGAGGCGATGGGCCTGCACGGCTCGGCGGTGACCGTCGGGATCGCGGTGGGCGCCCCGCTCGCCGGCGCCGTGATCGACGCCTCCGCGCCGGCCTGGGGCTTCGCGGTCACCGGCGCGATCGGCGCGCTGGTGGCGCTGGCCGTGCTCCCGATCGAGCTGCGCCGCCGCCGCGCCGCCGCGCCGGTTCCGGCCGAGCCGGACCTGGCCCCCGCCGTCGGCTGACGCCACCCCGACCCGCACCGCACCGGCCGGACTCCCGCCCGACCCACTCGACGCAGCGCCCCTACGGGCCGGGCCGGACGGGCCGTGCCAGGCGCTCTGGCCACCCGAGGAGTCCGCAGCCGCTCACCCCCGGCCGTGCGCGCCGGCGGCCTGCCCACGCCACGCGCCGGGCGCCACGCGATCCGCCGCCCTCGGGCCTTCGCAAGGCCATCAGCTCGCCCCTGCCGCCCGGCTCCCATCCGAGCCGCCACCCTCGGAGGGTTCCACCCCGGTCCCACCCCGACAGCCCACCTCGACCCGGGCCCGTCCGACGCCCCCGCGTCCGCCCCAAGCAATGTCACAACATCAGGGAAGCTGCTGCCTCAGCAGGCATCGAAGCGGCAGTTTCCCCGAAATTGCTGGCGGACCGGCGAGAGCGCGGAGCGCGGAGAGCGCGGAGAGGGGGTAGGAGTGCGCGCAGGAGGCGGGGACGGCGACGGGCGCCGACCCCCGGTGGGGGTGGCGCCCGTCGTACGTGATGCGGAGCGTCAGTGCCGGTCGATGTCGGAGGCGGTGTCCTCCCGGTAGCTCGCGCCGCCGTCGGACTCGCTGGTCAGCGGCTTGGCACCGCCCTCCGGCGGGCCGGCCAGGGACTGCCCGGCGGCCAGCTCCGGGAACTTGAGGTCGAAGGCCGGCCGCTCGGAGCGGATCCGCGGCATCCGGTCGAAGTTCCGCAGCGGGGGCGGGGAGCTGGTCGCCCACTCCAGCGAGTTGCCGTGGCCCCACGGGTCGTCGACCTCGACGACCGGCCCGGCCTTGTACGACTTCCAGCAGTTCCAGATGAACGGCAGCGTCGAGATACCGGTGATGAACGCGCCGATCGTGGAGATCATGTTCAGCGTGGTGAAGCCGTCGGAGGGCAGGTAGTCGGCGTACCGGCGCGGCATGCCCTCGTTGCCCAGCCAGTGCTGCACCAGGAACGTGGTGTGGAAGCCGATCATGGTCAGCCAGAAGTGCACCTTGCCCAGCCGCTCGTCGAGCATCCGGCCGAACATCTTCGGGAACCAGAAGTAGATGCCGGCGAAGACGGCGAACACAATCGTGCCGAAGAGCACGTAGTGGAAGTGCGCCACCACGAAGTACGAGTCGTGCAGGTGGAAGTCGAGCGGCGGGCTGGCGAGCAGCACGCCGGTGAGACCACCGAAGAGGAAGGTCACCAGGAAGCCGAGCGAGAAGAGCATCGGCGTCTCGAAGCTGACCTGGCCCCGCCACATGGTGCCGATCCAGTTGAAGAACTTCATACCGGTCGGCACGGCGATCAGGTAGCTCAGGAAGCTGAAGAAGGGCAGCAGCACCTGGCCGGTGGCGAACATGTGGTGCGCCCAGACGCTCATCGACAGGCCCGCGATGGCGATGGTGGCGGCGACCAGGCCCTTGTAGCCGAAGATCGGCTTGCGGGAGAAGACCGGGATGATCTCGCTGACGATGCCGAAGAACGGCAGCGCGATGATGTACACCTCGGGGTGGCCGAAGAACCAGAAGAGGTGCTGGTAGAGCATCGGCCCGCCGGTCGCCGGGTCGTAGACGTGGGCGCCGAGGATGCGGTCCGCGGCCAGCGCCAGGAGCGCGGCGGCCAGCAGCGGGAAGACCAGGATCACCAGGAGGCTGGTGACCAGCATGTTCCAGGTGAAGATCGGCATCCGGAACATGGTCATGCCCGGCGCGCGCAGGGTCAGGATCGTGGTGATCAGGTTGACCGCGCCGAGGATCGAACCCAGACCGGAGATGACCAGACCGATCACCCACAGGTTGGCGCCGACGCCCGGGGAGTGCTCGACGCCGCTCAGCGGCGCGTAGGCGGTCCAGCCGAAGTCGGCGGCGCCACCGGGGGTGAGGAACCCGACCATCGTCATCGAGCCGCCGAAGAGGAACAGCCAGTAGGCGAAGCTGTTCAGCCGGGGGAACGACACGTCGGGCGCGCCGATCTGCAGCGGCACCACGTAGTTCGCGAAGGCGAACACGATCGGCGTCGCGAAGAACAGCAGCATGACGGTGCCGTGCATGGTGAAGAGCTGGTTGTACTGCTCGGGCGACAGGAACTGCAGCCCGGGTCGGGCCAGCTCGGCCCGCATGATCAGGGCCATCAGGCCGCCGATCATGAAGAACACGAACGCGGTGACCATGTACATGATCCCGATCTGCTTCGCGTCCGTGGTCCGCAGCAGCCGCGCGATGGCCGACCCCTTGACCGGCGCTCGGACCGGCCAGGGCCGGGTCACGACCGGCTTGGGTGCGACGGTGGTCACGAGTGGCCTCCGGTTCTGGGTTGTCCCGCTCGGCACGCGCTGGTTATCTGCGGGCCGTCATCCGCAAGGAGGATAGTCCCCTGCAGGTGACCACGCCGCGTGGGGTGGTCGGGTAGCCTGCCGCACCCCGTGCCGGAGCGCTTCCGGGCGCGGGCGTCACAGCGGGCCGAGCAGCAGCCGGTAGTGCTCGCCGAAGATGCGGTCGCCGCGCCCGCGCAGCAGGGGGTCGCGCAGCGCCGGCGGCACGTCCCGGGTCCGGTTGCGGTCCCGGGTCCGGTCCCGCACCCATCGCGTACGCGGGCGACGACGACTCTCGTACGCCGTCAGCGCGGCCTCGACGCTGCCGGCCGCCCGCAGCGACTCGGCGAGCACGACGGCGTCCTCCAGCGCCATCGCCGCGCCCTGGGACAGGGTCGGGGCGGTGGCGTGCGCGGCGTCGCCGACGAGGAGCACCCGTCCCCGGAACCAGCGTCCCAGTTCCACCTCCTCGGTGACCCCGACGTGCACCCGCTCCAGCGCCTCCAGCACCTCGGGCACCGGCCCGCCGTAGTCGCCGAAGAGCTCGCGCAGCCGGGCCACGGGGTCGGCCGGCGGGGTGGTGCCGGCCTCGTCGGCGTAGCAGTGCAGGCGGCCGGCGCCCAGCGGCACGACGAGGAAGCCGGCGCGCTGGCCGAGCAGGGCGGTCCACTCCGCGAGCCGGGGGCCGCCGCGCACGACGGCGCGGTAGACGACCTGGCCGGCGGGGCTGGGCGGGCCGCCGAGCGCGGCGAGGGCCCGGATGGAGGAGCGCGGCCCGTCGGCGCCGACCACCAGGTCGTACTCGGTGGCGGTGCCGTCGACGAAGGTGACGCCGACGGTCTGCGGCAGCAGGTCGATGGTGCGCACCTCCGCGCCGTGCCGGACGGCCCCGCCGGCGCCGGTGAGCAGCACCCGGTGCAGTTCCGCCCGGGGCAGGGCCCGGCACTCGCCGACGCCGGCCCAGAGCGCGTCCAGGTCGACGTCGCACAGCGGCGCGCCGGCGGCGTCGAGGAACCGCTGTCGGTGGATGACCTGCCCGAGCGGCCGGACCGGCCCGTCGAGGTCGAGCCGGCGCAGCGCCCGGGCGGCGTTGCCGGGGAGGTAGAGCCCCGTATCGGCGTTCTCGCCCGGGGGGAGCTTCTCGGTGACGTCGGGCCGGAAGCCCACCATCCGCAGCGCCCGGGCCACGGCCAGACCGGCGATGCCCGCGCCGACGACGAGGATGCGCAGGGGGGAGCCACCCATGGTGGTGTACGCCTCCGGAGGGATTCGGCACGCGTTGGAGGCAAGACACTACTCGGCGCAATCAGCGCACACCAGAGTCAATCGTCCCATCTGAAACATTCCTCGGGGGCGGCGGATGCGGCGCTCGGCCACCGACTGCCCACCGTCGGGCTCGTGCGTGACAAACCTCACTTTCCACCCTATTACCCCGGCCCCGTTGCGCGAGGGTTTCAGAGATGTAAATGTGTCGGCGAACGTGGGAGCGCTCCCGAACCGATCCGTCCGACCCGTCCGGCGTCTCCACGCCGAAGCAAGGAGCGTCATGAAACGTCCACTCCGGGCCCTCGCGGCGGCCGCCGTGGTGGCCGCCGGCACGATCGTCGCCGTGGCCCTCGGCGGCACCGCCAGCGCCGACACCCTGATCTGCGAGCAGTACGGCTCCACCACCGTCCAGGGCCGCTACGTGGTGCAGAACAACCGCTGGGGCACCACCGCCCAGCAGTGCATCAACGTCACCGACAGCGGCTTCGAGATCACCACCCAGAACGGCAGCAACCCCACCAACGGCGCGCCGACGGCGTACCCGTCGATCTTCCTGGGCTGCCACTACACCAACTGCTCCCCCGGCACCAACCTGCCGATCCAGGTCAGCCAGATCAGCAGCGCCACCAGCAGCATCTCCTACCGGTACGTCAGCAACGCCGTCTACAACGCCTCGTACGACATCTGGCTGGACCCCTCCCCGAAGCGCGACGGGGTGAACCAGATGGAGATCATGATCTGGCTCAACCGGCAGGGCCCGATCCAGCCCATCGGCTCCCCGGTCGGCACCGCCACCATCGACGGGCGGAGCTGGGAGGTGTGGCGGGGCAGCAACGGCTCCAACAACGTCATCTCGTACCTGGCCCCGTCGGCGATCAGCAGCGCCAACCTCAACCTGCTGGCGTTCATCGCCGACACCCGCAACCGGGGCGCGATCACCAGCTCCTGGTACCTGACCAGCATCCAGGCCGGCTTCGAGCCGTGGCAGGGCGGCGCCGGCCTCGCCGTGACCTCGTTCAGCGCGGCGGTCAACGGCGGCGGCAACCCGACCACCCCGCCGCCGACCACTCCCCCGCCCAGCACGCCGCCGCCGGGCGGCAGCGGGTGCGCCGTGAAGTACACGCCGAACTCGTGGAACAACGGCTTCACCGCCGACGTGCAGGTCACCAACACCGGGTCGAGCACGATCACCGGCTGGACCCTGAACTACAACCTGCCCGCCGGGCAGCAGATCACCAGCTCGTGGAACGCCACGGTGAGCCAGAGCGGGTCGGCGGTCACCGCCCGCAACATCAGCTGGAACGGCACGCTCGCCCCGGGCGGCACGGCCAGCTTCGGCTACCAGGGCACGCTGAGCGGGGCGTACTCGTCCCCGAGCAGCTTCACCCTCAACGGGGTCGCCTGCTCGCGCTCCTGACCCACGCGGACGCGGCGGGCCGCCCGCCGGCGGCGGCGGTGCGGCGCGTCGGGGGTCCGCGGCACGTGCGACGGCCGCGGGCGGGCCTGGCTGGCGTCCGGCGATCCGGACGCCAGCCAGGCGCCCGTCCTTCGCACCGGCCCGTGCCGGCGCGTCGCTACGCCGGCGCGGAGAGCCGGTCGAGGCGGTCGCGGTGGGCGGCCGGCAGGTGGAGACGTTCCGCGGCGAGGTTCTCCTCCAGGTGATCCATCCGCGCGGTCCCCGGGATCGGGAGAACGACCGGAGAGTGGCCGAGGAGCCAGGCGAGCGCGACCTGCGTGGGGGTCGCGTCGAGTTCCCCCGCCACGGCGGCGACCTCGGCCGTCGCCCCCGCCTTCCCCCAGGCGACGGGCCGCCACGGCAGGAACGCGATCCCGGCCGCCGCGCAGGACGCGAGGACGGGCTCGTGCTCGCGGTCGAGCACGTTGTAGTGGTTCTGCACGCTCGCGATGTCGACGATCTCCCGTGCCTGGCCGAGTTCGTCGACGGTGGCCTCGGACAGCCCGATCCGGCCGATCTTGCCTTCGTCCCGCAGGTCCCGCAGCGTGCCGAGCTGGTCGGCGAGCGGCGTATCCGGATCGACGCGGTGCAGCTGGAGCAGCTCGATCCGCTCGACGCGCAGCCGGCGCAGCGCCTGCTCGACCTGGTCGCGCAGGACGGCCGGCCGCCCGTCGAGCTTCCACTCCCCGGCGGGACCCGTCCGCGCGACGCCCGCCAGGCCACCCCCGGAGCCTGGCGGGCGTCGTGCGGGTCGGACCGGCGGTCAGACCCGGGTGAGGCGGACGGCGTCGGCGATGATCAGGCCGGCGGCGGAGCTCCACCGGCTGACGGCGACCCGGTTGGCGTCGCCCGCCGGCAGCGTGAAGGTGCCGAGCGTGCGCCACTGCCCACCGGTCGCCCGCTGGTCGACGGTGATCGTCCGGTTGCCGGTCGTGGTGGAGACGATGTAGGGCGTGGCGGAGTTGTAGCCGCTGACGGCCGGCCACCAGGCGTCGACCCGGTAGTTGGCTGTCGCCGGGACGTTGAACTTGTACCAGGCGGCGTCGCTCGCGGCGACCGGGTCCGCGAAGCGGTAGTCGGCCCCGTAGCGCTGGGCCGAATACGTCGAGGTGCCCCAGTTGGCGCTGGCGGTGAACCGGCCCGCGGTGGAGTTGTCCACGATGGAGCTCCACGTGGGGGTGCCGCTGCCCATCTTCGCGGCGACGTCGGCGCGCATCGTGTTCAGGTCGATGAAGGACGGGTCGATCTTGCCGCTGGTGCTGGTCTCGCGGTGCCCCCGGGCATAGCTGGAGTCCTTGCCGAGGCGCTTGAGAACGGCGGCGGTGGCGGCGATCGACGCGTTGTACTGCGCCGCCGTCATCTCCTGGTTGACACCGTTGTAGTCGATCTCCCAGCCGATCAGCATGGTGTTGCCGTCGCCGGCCGGGATCGGCCCGCTGGCGCGGGCGGTGCCGGCGTGGTTGCAGCGGCCGGCGGAGATGACGTGGAAGACGCCGTGGTAGTCGACCAGGGCCTGGCAGAGCGGGCCGGGCAGGTCGGAACGGCCGTTGATGCAGATGTTCAGCGCCGGGTGCGGGTTGGTGGCGCTGGAGGTGGCGGCGGTGTGGTGCCAGAGCACCCCGATCGGGTTGAAGTCACCCGGGCGCATCCGGTTGAGCCAGTCGCCCTCGACGACGACCTGGACGCCGGCCCCCCGCAGGACGTCCACCAGCCAGGGAATCGTGGCCATCAGGCGTCCTCTCCGAGCAGGTCGGCGAGGCACTCTGCCTTCGGCGCGGCGAGCGGCGCGGCGCTGGCCGCGGCGGGCTTGGCGGCGACGGCCACCGCGGTGGCCATGAGGGCCGACATGCCCAGCAGCCTGCGGCGGCGCAGGCGGGCGGGTCGTGACGCGTTCATGGGGCTCCTTCAGCGAGGGGCGGAGGGGTCCGACTGATCGGTGGATCAGTGACGCGCACGATATATCGTTACGGGCGTCTATGTCGATACCCTTCATCGTCCCTATTCAGACTGAAGGAATTTGGCAACGCCGGTCCGGCCCGGTGCGGGGTGGACCGGCGGGCACGGTGCGCGGCGGAGCGCGGCCCGGCGCGCGGCGGAGCGGCGGGCACGGGTCGCGCGGTGGCGGGCCCGGGTCCGGCCACCGGCCGGCTCGCGGTGGTGGCCGCCGGGACAGGCAGGGGTGGCTCAGGGGTTGCCGAGGGCGTCGATGTCGCGCATCTCCTCCGCCGTCAGCGAGAAGTGGAAGATGTCGGCGTTGACGCGGATCCGTTCCGGTGTCACCGACTTGGGGATGACCACGATCTCGTGGTCGACGTGCCAGCGGAGCACCACCTGCGCCGGGGAGACGCCGTGCGCGGCGGCGATGCGGGTCAGCACCGGGTCGGCGAGGTCGCTGGTCTTGAACGGGCTGTAGCCCTCCAGCACCACGCCCCGGTCCCGGTGTTCCCGGTGTCGCTGCCGGTCGTACAGCGACGGGCTCCACCGGATCTGGTTGACGGCCGGGTTCTCCTCCGTCGCCTGGATCAGCTCGTCGATCTGGGCGGTGCTGTAGTTGCTCACCCCCACCGCCCGCGCGAGCCCCTCGTCGCGGGCGGCGAGCATCTCCCGCCACACCGGGATCCCGTCGGCGGGGTTCGACGGCGGCCAGTGGACCAGCCACAGGTCGACGTGGTCGATGCCGAGCGCGGTCAGGCTCGCCTCGATGGTCTCCCGCTCCCGGCCGACCCGGTCCGGCGGAAGTTTGGTGGTGACGAAGACGTCCTCGCGGCGCAGCCCGCTCTCCCGGACCGCCCGGCCGACCTCCTCCTCGTTGCCGTACATCGTGGCGGTGTCGACGTGCCGGTAGCCGGCGTCCAGCGCGGCGAGCACGGCGTCGTACCCGGCCTGGCCGGTGGCCTGCCACGTGCCGAAGCCGAGCAGGGGCATCCGCACCTCGCCGGGGAGCGTGACCGTGGGCTGCTCCTCGTGGTCCATGCCGCCGTCTACCCGTGCTGGCCGCCGACATGCTCCGCCGATCCGGCACAGCCACCGGACCCCGCGCGCCGGCCGCCGGGCCGACGAGCCGGTCGGAGCGGCGGCCGACAAGCCGGGAGCGCCGGCGGGCGGCGGACGGGCGCGGTGTGCCGGAGAATACGGGGGTGGCTGACCGGCTGGAGGAGTACCGGCGCAAACGGGACGCGGCACGCACCCCGGAGCCCGTGCCGAAGCGCCCCCCGCGGCGGAAGAGACCCGCCGACGGCACGGCCCGGTTCGTCATCCAGCAGCACCACGCCCGCAGCCTGCACTGGGACCTGCGGCTGGAGCACGAGGGCGTGCTCGCCTCCTGGGCGGTGCCGCGCGGGCTGCCCCGCGACACCGGGCGCAACCACCTCGCCGTGCACACCGAGGACCACCCGATGGAATACCTGGACTTCCACGGCGAGATCCCGGCCGGCGAGTACGGCGGCGGCCGGATGACCATCCACGACCGGGGCACCTACCGCCTGGAGAAGTGGCGCGACGACGAGGTGATCGTCGTGCTCGACGGGGAGCGCACCGCCGGGCGGTACGTCCTCTTCGCCGCCGGCGGGAAGGGCGGCCGGGACTGGATGGTCCGGCGCACCGACCCGCCGCCGGAGGGCTGGACGAGCATGCCCGAGCTGGTCCGCCCGATGCGTCCCACCCGCGCGGCGAAGCTCCCGAGGGACCGGGCCGAGTGGGGCTACGAGCTGCGCTGGGACGGGCTGCGCGCGGTCGCGTACGTCTCCGGGGGCCGGCTGCGGCTGCTCTCGGAGGACGACGAGGACATCTCCGGGACGTACCCCTGGCTGCGCGAGATGGCCGAGGAGTTGGCCCCGACGGAGGCCGTGCTGGACGGCGTGCTGGTCCGCATCGACACCGCCGGCCGGGTGCGCCCGGCCCGCGGCGGCCGCCGTACCCCGGACGCGCAGTTCCTGATCTTCGACCTGCTCTGGCTGGAGGGCGTGACCAGCACGGACCTGCCCTACGCGCAGCGCCGGGAGCTGCTCGACTCCCTGGCGCTCGCCGGCCCGCACTGGCAGACTCCGCCCTGGTTTCCCGGCGCGGGCCCGGAGGCCCTGCGGGCCGGGCGGGAGCAGGGGTTGCACGGCGTCGTGGCGAAGCGGCTGGACTCGGCCTACGAGCCCGGCCGCCGCAGCCGGCGCTGGCTGAGCATCGACGCGGGCCGAGACACGAGCTGAGACGACGAGGAGCAGCGTGTACCTGACCCACCTGGAGTGCCCGCGCTGCGGGCGCGAGCACGACGCCGGCACGCCGACCAACCTCTGCGACTGCGGCTCGCCGCTGCTGGCGCGCTACGACCTGGCGGCGGTGGCGAAGGTGCTCACCCCGGAACGGTTCCCGCTGCGCCCGGCCGACCTGTGGCGCTACCGGGAACTGCTGCCGGTGGCCGACCCGCGGCACGAGACCACGCTCGGCGAGGGCTGGACGCCGCTGCTGCGCGCCCCGGCCTACGGCGCCGAGATCGGCGTGGCGGACCTGATGGTCAAGGACGAGGGGCTGACCCCGACCGGCTCGTTCAAGGCGCGCGGCGCGGCCGTCGGCGTCAGCCGGGCCCGCGAGCTGGGCGTGGAGCGCATCGCCATGCCCACCAACGGCAACGCGGGCGCCGCCTGGGCCACCTACGCGGCGCGGGCCGGGCTGGGCGCGACGATCGTGATGCCGCTGGACGCCCCCGCCATCTGCCGCCGCGAGTGCGTGGCCGCCGGGGCCGACCTGCGCCTGGTCGACGGGCTGATCAGCGACGCCGGGCGGCACGTCGCCGAGCTGGTCGCCGAGTCCGGCGGCGCGGTCTTCGACGCCGGCACCCTGCGCGAGCCGTACCGGCTCGAGGGCAAGAAGACCATGGGGTACGAGATCGTCGAGCAGCTCGGCTGGCAGGTGCCGGACGTCATCATCTATCCCACCGGGGGCGGCGTCGGCCTGATCGGCATCCAGAAGGCGCTGCACGAGCTGCGCGAGCTGGGCTGGATCTCCGACCGGCCGCCCCGCCTCGTCGCGGTGCAGTCGACCGGCTGCGCGCCGATCGTCCGCGCCTTCGCCGCCGGGGAGGAGCGGGCGCGACCCTGGGCCGACGCGCGCACGGTGGCGTACGGCATCACCGTGCCGGCCCCGCTCGGCGACGAGCTGATCCTCGACGCGCTGCGGGCCAGCGCCGGCACCGCGATCGCGGTCGACGACGCCGAGATCCTGGCCGACCTGCGGAACTTCGCCGCCCGGGAGGGGCTGCTGCTCTGCCCGGAGGGGGCCGCCTGCCTGACCGCCGCCAGGCACCTGCGCGCCGGCGGCTGGATCCGCGCCGGCGAGCGGGTGGTGGTGCTCAACACCGGGGCCGGGGTGAAGTACCCGGAGACCGTCGACGTCGCCGACGTGCCGGTGCTGCCGGCCTGAGCCGCCCAAGCCCGGTCAGGCGGTGGTGTGCCGGTGCTGCCGGCCTGAGCCGCCCACGCCCGGTCAGGCGGTGGCGGGGTCGGTCAGGCGCCAGGCGGCGTTGATCAGGCCGATGTGCGACAGCGCCTGCGGGGTGTTGCCGAGCTGCGCGCCGGTGCGTGGGTCGATCTGCTCGCTGAACAGGCCGACGTCGTTGGCGTGCCCCAGCACCCGCTCGAAGAGCGCCTCGGCGCGGCCCCGCTCGCCGGCCATGACCAGGCACTCCACCAGCCAGAACGAGCAGGGCAGGAAGCCGGCCGGATCCGTGTCCCACCGCCGGACGAGACCGTCGCCGCTGCCCAGCCCGCGCTCGACCGCCTCGATGGTGGCCCGCATCCGGGGGTCGGTCGCCGGCAGGAAACGCACCAGCGGCAGCAGCAGCGCCGAGGCGTCCAGCTCGGGCGAGCCGAACGCCCCCGTGTACGCGCCGACCCGCTCGTTCCAGCCCTCCCGCAGCACCGCGGCCCGGATCTCGTCGCGGATCGCCGCCCAGCGCCGCGGGTCGGCCCGGTCGCCGAGCCGGGGCGCGAGCGTCACCGCGCGGTCCATCGCCACCCAGCAGAGCACCTTCGACGTCAGGTAGTGCCGGTCGGCGTCCCGCGTCTCCCAGATGCCCCGGTCGGGAAGGTGCCAGGTGGCGGCCACCTGCTCGGCCAGCCCGAGCACCATCTCGCGCAGCTCCCCGTCGAGCGTCTCGCCGAGGTGGTCGCGCAGCAGCGAGACCGCCGCGAGCACCTCGCCGGGCACGTCGAGCTGACGCTGCTGCCAGGCGTCGTTGCCGATCCGCACCGGGCGGCTGTCGGCGTGGCCGCGCAGGTGCGCGCACGCGTACTCGGAGACGTCGCGCTCGCCCTCCAGACCGAAGAGCACCGGCACGGTGTCGGGGCCGACCCGGCCGATCGAGCGGGCCGCCCAGGCGAACAGGCGCGACGCCTCGGCCGGGCAGGCCGCCACCCAGAACGCCCGCAGGGTCATCGCGAAGTCGCGCAGCCACGAGTAGCGGTAGTCGTAGTTGCGGTCGCCGCCGATGCGCTCCGGCAGCGACGTGGTCGGGGCCGCGACGACCGCACCGCTGCGGGCGTACGTGAGGCCGGTGAGCACCGTCGCGCTGTGCCGGACCTGATCGCGGTAGCGGCCGTCGTAGCGGTGCGACTCCCGGTACGCCTGCCACGCCCGCACGGTCTCGGCGAGCGCGGCCACCGGGTCGAGCCGGACCGGCGCCGCCCCGTACGCCCGCCCGTACGCCGCGTCGAAGCCGACCACCTGCCCGGCCTCGACCTCGAAGTCCTGCCGGGCCCGGTCCCGGTCGACGGGCAGCGGGATCCCGTCGCCGCGCAGGGTCAGCACCACCGGCCCGGCCGCCGCGAGGACCCCGCCGTCGAGCTGCGCGTGCAGGTAGGGCGTGAGCAGGCCGTACTCCGGGCGGGGGCAGAAGTCCAGGGACATCCGCACCCGCCCGGTAAGCCCCTCCACGACCCGCAGCAGCACCGCCGGCGAGTTCATCCCCAGCTCGTGGCCCCGGGCGCCGAGCTCGGCGGCGAGCGCGTCGGTGACCGCGACGCTGCCCTCCGGGGTGTGGTGCACGGTGCGCAACACCAGCGTGTCGGCGACGTACGCCCGCTCCGCCCGGTGCCCCGGCAGCCCGGCGGCGACGGGCGCCAGCCGCCAGTGCCCGGCCATCGGGTCCAGCAGCCGACCGAAGACGGACGGAGCGTCGAACCGGTCCGGGCACCACCAGTCGATCGAGCCGTCCCGGCCGACCAGGGCACCCGAGCGGCAGTCGGAGAGGAATCCGTAGTCGGAGATCGCCGGCTGGTCCACCCGCTGCGGGTACCCGGTTCCGCCTGCCTCAGTACGGACGGGCCGCGCCGACCGGTCAGGAGGTCGGCGGCTCGTCCTCGCCCGCCTCCTCCGCCGCGTCGGCCTCCTCCTTGGTGCGGTGCACCGCCTGGTCGGCGTGCTCCGGCGGGCCGTAGACGGTGTAGAGCACCAGGGGGTTCGGGCCGGTGTTGACGAAGTTGTGCTTCGTGCCGGCCGGCACCACCACCAGGTCGCCCTGGACGACCTCGCGCTTCTCCCCGGCCACCCTGGCCTCGCCGCTGCCGCTGACGAAGGTGAGGATCTGGTCGATGCCCTCGTGGACCTCCTCGCCGATCTCGCCGCCCGGCGGGATCGTCATGATCACCAGCTGGGTGTGCTCACCGGTCCACAGCACCCGCCGGAAATCCGGGCTCTTCTCGGCGACGGTCGCGATCGTGAAATGCTCCATGCCGACGCACATACCCGCTTCGGCGGCACGCCACGCCGGGACACGCAGATGGTGGAATTCCCCACTGATCCGAGGTTTGCCGTCCCGGTGAGCGGGGATCGACAGGGGGACGGGCGCAGGGCGCCGGTCGAGCCAGGTCCCCGCCGACGTACCGCCGTACGGCTGCGGCGGTGGGAGACGGCCAGAGCGCGGCGACGTTGCGGATCCCACCGGATCTCCAGCGGCGCCGCGCGCTCATGTCCGCCGCCAACACCGCCCACCAGGCACGCGCCCTCACGCCCTCACGCCCTCACGCCCTCACGCCCTCACGCCCTCACGCCCTCGCGCCCTCACGCCCTCACGCCCTCACGCCCTCGCGCCCTCGCGCCCTCGCGCCCTCGCGCCCTCGCGCCCTCGCGCCGGCGATCTTGCACTTACCGCCCCGACAAAGTGGGTAAATCGCGCATAACGGGGGCCATAAGTGCAAGATCGCGGAATCGAGCGGGGGCGAGGGCGGGGCGAGGGGCGGGGTGGGGGTCAGGCCAGTACGGCCAGGTGGAATGGGCGGTCGGCGGGCCGGCCGTCGCTGGCGAAGGTGGAGACGAAGACCGCGTTGGGGATGCCGGTGCGCCCGGCGACCGCGATCTCTCCCGGGGGCGCGACGCCCGAACTGCCGGGCAGGCCCAGCGTGGCGACGTAGCCGGCGGCCGTCACGTCCTGGTCGAACACGACCTGGTACATCCCGGTGCCCAACCGGCCGGCCGCGGCCACGCCGAGCCCCCGGACCAGGCCGCCCTTGGCGTTGACCACGGCGAAGAGCACCCGGGCGGTGGCGGGCAGGCCGACGGTGGCGCAGGTGGTCGCCTCCGCGTCGGCGAGGGCGGCGTCGCCGTCCCCCGGTTCGGGCTGCGCCGCGGTGGGGTGCCGGGATCTGGGGCTGGGCATCGCGGTCCTTCCTCTCCGGCCCCTGGCAGGGTCGCGACGAGGTAGTTGGCTGACTGAGGGGGATCAGCGCCGATCGGCACCCTTTGTGGTCGAACGTATGTCGCGCCGAGCGCCGGCGGCCACTCGCGCGCATGTCCGATCATGGACAGTCGCCGCGCCGCACCACCCACGCTGACCTGCGGAAACTCTCGCCACGCGGCGGTGCCCGGCCGGGCCGGCGCCGAGCCGGTCGCCACGGCCTCCGGTCGACGCCGGCTCAGTCGTCGTCGGCCGCCACGGGCTCCCGACCGACGCAGCGGACCTTCAGCTCGAACTCGCCGGCCGGCCCGGTGAACGCGACCTCCACGTCGTCGTCCGGCCCCCGGTCGAAGTCGGAGACGCGGTAGCCCTGCGCCGGCGCCCAGGAGACCAGCCGTACCCCGTCCGGCCCGCACTCGGCGACCGCGGTGCCGCCCCGCGTGGCGAACGCCCTGCGCTCCCCCTGCGGCGCGGAGCCCGCCGACGCCGTCGACGTCGGCCCCGCACCCGGAGTGGTCGGCGCGGGCGCGGCCAGGGCGCGCTCGACCTCCTCCTGGCTGAGCACCCCGCCCGGGGTGCCGGCGATGCTCTCCCCCACCCACCTGATCGCGGCCACCCCGATCAGGGTGGCGACGACGGCGGTGACCAGCCAGCCGGCGACGGCGAGAAGCGAACGGCGGCGCATCCACCGAGTGTCCCCGATCCCCGGCTGGGCCGAGCCCCGGACGAGGCTAAGGGACGGTTAAGACCCGGGCCGGGACGTCGCGCGGCGGATAGCCTGCCACCTGTGGCCCGCCTGCTGCTCATCGAGGACGACCTGACGATCCGTACGCCGCTGTTGCGGGCCCTGCGCGAACGGGGACACGCGGTGGCGGCCGCCTCGACGGCGATGGCCGGTTTGCGCGACGCGCTCGACGACCGGCCCGACCTCGTCGTGCTGGATCTGGGACTGCCCGACCTGGACGGCCGGGAGCTGCTGCGCATGCTGCGCGCGGTCAGCGTCGTACCGGTGATCGTGGCCACCGCGCGCGACGATGAGACCGAGATCGTCCGGGTGCTCGACGCCGGGGCCGACGACTACGTGGTCAAGCCGTTCACGGCGGCGCAGCTCGACGCGCGGATCCGGGCGGTGCTGCGCCGCGGGGCGGGCCCGGCGCCCGAGGACCCGGCGCTCGTGGTCGGCGGGCTGCGGGTCGATCCCCGGTCCCGGCAGGTCACCCTGGACGGCGAGCCCGTCGAGCTGACGCCGCGCGAGTTCGACCTGCTGCACCACCTGGCGGGCCGGCCGGGCCGGGTGGTGACCAAGCGGGAACTGCTCGCCGAGGTGTGGCAGATCCCGTACGGCGGCGCCGACAAGACCGTGGACGTGCACCTGTCCTGGCTGCGCCGCAAGCTCGGGGAGAGCGCGCAGGCACCCCGCTACCTGCACACCGTTCGGGGCGTCGGGGTCCGGCTGGACGTGCCCGGGAGCGCCGGGTGAGGGCCCGGCTGGCGCTGCTGGTGGCCGCGGTCAGCGTCCTCACCCTGGTCGCCTTCCTGGTGCCGCTGGCGTTGCTGGTGCGTACCGTCGCCGAGGACCGGGCGACCGTGCGGGCCACGGCCGACGCGCAGAGCCTCGTGACCGTCGTCGGCACCGCCGACACCGCCACGATCCGGCTGACCGTCGAGCAACTGGCCGCGGAGTCCGACCGGCCGGTCAGCGTGTTCCTGCCCGACGGCACCGTGCTCGGCGCCCCCGCCCTCCGGACGCCCGCCGTGGCGCTGGCGGCCCGGGGGCAGAGCCTCACCGCCGAGTCGGAGCGCGGACGCGAGGTGGTCATCGCCGTGCAGGGCCGCCCGGACGGCACCGGCGTGATCCGGACGATCGTCCCGCCGGCGGAGCTGACCGCCGGGGTGACCCGGTCCTGGCTGGTCCTGGCCCTGCTGGGCGTGCTCCTGGTGCTGATCGGGCTGGCCGTCGCCGACCGGCTGGCCCGTACCCTGGTCCGGCCGATCGGCGAACTCTCCGCCGTGTCGCACCGCCTCGCGAACGCCGAACTGGACGCACGCGTCACGCCCGCCGGGCCGCCCGAGCTGCGTGAGGTGGCCGGCGCCCTCAACCACCTCGCCAATCGGATCCAGGTGCTGCTGGTGCAGGAACGCGAGGAGGTCGCGGACCTGTCGCACCGCCTGCGCACCCCGCTGACCGCGCTGCGGCTGGAGGCCGAGTCGCTGCGGGACCCGCAGGACGCGGCCCGGGTGACGGCGGCGGTGGACGGGCTGGAACGCGCGGTCACCGGCCTGATCCGGCAGGCCCGGTGGCGGGCGCCGACAGCCGGGGCGGCCGCCGCCGACGCGGCCGCCGTGGTGGCCGAGCGGGTGGCGTTCTGGTCGGTGCTGGCCGAGGACACCGGACGCGCCGTCACCCTCGACCTGGCGCCGGGGCCGCTGCCGGTGGGCGTACCCGCCGACGAGTTGGCGGCGGCGGTGGACGCCCTGCTCGGCAACGTCTTCGCGCACACCCCCGACGGCACCGCGTTCGCCGTCCGGCTCGTGGCCGAGGCGGGCCGGGTCACGCTGACCGTGGCGGACGAGGGGCCGGGCATCCCGCCCGACACCGTCGGCCGGGGCGCGAGCACCGCCGGCTCCACGGGGCTCGGCCTGGACATCGCCCGTCGCGCCGCCCAGGCCACCGGCGGTCGCCTCACCCTTCACGAATCGCCCTCCGGCGGCGCCGAGGTGCGGCTGGAACTCGGCCCGCCGAAGCCCTGACCCCCGCCGAGGCCCTGACCCCCGCCCAGGCCCTGACCCCCGCCCAGGCCCTGCTCCGGGCGAGGCTTAACCCGGGCTTAGCGTTCGGGCAGCGTGGCGCTATCCGGCCGGACGCGATCCTCGTAAACGAAACCGAGGAAAGGCGAACCGAGATGAAGCGCAATCCCCTGATCCTGGCGTCGGTCGGCGGCGTTGCCGCGCTCGCCGTGGCCGGTGCGACCCTCGGCCTCGCGGCTGCCGACGGCGGCCCGGCCCGGGCGACCACGCTGGCCGCCGCGACGACCGCCCCGAGCACCCCCGCGACCCCGGGCGGCGCCCCGACCGGCGCCCCCGGCACCGCGCCGGCGACCGGCGGCACGTCGGCGGCCCCCGGCACGCCGTCGGGCAGCGCCACGCCGTCGGGCAGCGGCGCCCCGGCGTCCGGCGGGGACGCCGTGTCCGAGCAGCGGGCCCGGGAGATCGCACTGGCCCGGGCGGGCGGTGGCGAGGTCGTCGAGATCGAGGCCGAGCGGGAGAACGACCGCCCGGTGTGGAGCGTCGAGATCGTCGTCGGGCAGACCGAGCACGAGATCGACGTCGACCGGGACAACGGCACGGTGGTCAAGGCCGAGCAGGAGCCCGTCGACGACGATGACGACAAGGACGAGGACGACGACAAGGACGACGACGAGGACGACTCCGGCGACGACGACTGAACCGGTGCCGCCGCCCCCGGTCGCGGGGCGGCGGCGTCGGCCCGACGCGTCGCGTCCGATCGGCCCTGTGACGAACACCGATGTCTGGCTACATTGGGGTATGGTGCCCGCCCACGAGGGCCGGGCGGCGGAACCGGTCTACCGCCCCATCCTCGCCAACCGGCGGGGCGAGCTGGAGGCGCTCGGTCATCTCGACGACGTGGTCGCCCCACTGCTCGCCCCGGTCCTCCAGGTCTCCGTCCTCGATCCGTACACACTGGACGTCCTCGGTCGGCTGCCCGCCGGGCTGCTCCCGGGCGTCGACGTCACCGACCTGCCCGACGCCCCGCAGACCGAGCTGGTTCGCTGGGGCGTACCGCTGGTGCCGGTGGTCGGGCTCGGCGACAGCGACCGGCGGCTGGTGGCGCACGGTGCGGCGGCCCGGGCCCACGCCCACCGGGCGCTGGTCCGGCTGCGCGTCGGCCGGGACCGGGCCGGGCCGGACGCGGCCACGGCGGCGGTGGAGCGGATCTGGCGGTTCACCCGCCTGGACCCCGAGCAGTGCGACCTGCTCCTCGACGCCGGGGACGTGTGCTGCGCCGCGGACGTGCGGGTGGCCGAGCCGCGGCTGCGCCGGCTGCGGGATTGGGCGTGCCGGCACGCCTGGCGCTCGGTCAGCGTGGCGGCCGGCGGGATGCCGCCGTCGCTGGCCCGCCTCCCCACCGACGAGCCGGTACGCCTCGACCGCTGGGACTGGCGGCTCTGGCTCCGGCTGGCCGACCTCGACGTCGGGTACGGCGACTACGGGGTCGGCTCGGCGGTGCCGGGCGCCGACCAGCCGGGCGACCGGCTGCCGACGGTGCGCTACACGACAGACGACGCCTGGTGGGTGTACCGCTGGTCCCGGCGGGGCGGGCGGGGCGACGACCGGTTCGCGGACCTGTGCCGGGCGCTGGTGTCGGCGCCGCACTGGCCCGCCGCCGGGGCCGACTTCTCGTGGGGCGACCACGAACTCGTCCGGCGTGCCCGGCGCGGCGCGGGAGCCGGGTCGGCCAGCAACTGGGCGGCGTGGAGCACCTCGCACCACCTGGCTCACGTGCTGGCGGCGCTGCCGCACCCCGGCCGGGAGACCCCGCCGGGGCCATGGCGC
>NZ_JBSGDY010000010.1:0-73661 GCF_053602615.1 Micromonospora sp. NPDC004336 | reverse complement strand
GCGCCGTCCGGACCGGCCGGGGACGGGGGTACGCCGTCCGGGCCGGACGCGGGCGGGGGCGCGCCGTCGTCCGGCGGGGGCGGGTCGGTCGGGCCCAGCTCGTAGAGGAAGCGGCTGGGCTGCTCCTCGTGGTCGTCGCCGCCCACGGCGGCGGAGGCGACCGCGCTGACCAGCAGCCGCCGCCGGGCCCGGGTGACCGCCACGTGGAACAGCCGCCGCTCCTCGTCGAGCAGCGCCGAGGTCTGCCCGACCATCGTGGCCACCCTGCCGGCGCCGGCGGCCCGGCCGGCGAGCACGTCGACCAGCCGCTCGGAGCCGAGGAGGCTGCCGCGCAGCCGCAGGTCGGGCCAGACACCCTCCTGCACCCCGGCCACCGCCACCAGGTCCCACTCCAGCCCCTTCGCGGCGTGCGCGGTGAGCAGGCGCACCGCCTCGCCCCGGTCGGCGGTCGGGGCGAGGGTGTCGGCCGGCAGGTCCTGGGCGAGGACGTGGTCGAGGAAGACCTCGGTGCGCGCGCCGGGCAGCCGGTCGGTGAACCGGGCCGCCGCGTCGAAGAGCACCATCACGGCGTCGAGGTCCCGGTCGGCGGCCTCGGCGCGGCGACGTCGGGCCACGTCCCCCTCGCCGGTCACGGTCTGGCCCCGGCCGATCGCCGCGGACCACAACTCGGCCAGGCCGCTGGCCCGCCAGACCGCCCAGAGCACGTCCTCAGCGGTCGCGCCGGGTCGCGCGGCGGTCTCCCGCGCGACCGCCAGCAGCCCGGCCACCGTCTGCGCCGGCTCGGCCCAGCGTCGCTCGATCCCGGCCAGCTCGGCCGGGTCCCGCAGCGCCTCGACGATCAGCTCGCCGGAGGGCCGGCGGTCGCCGGCGGCCAGCGCCAGGGCCCGGAGCCCCTGCCGCAGCCGCCGCTCGGCCAGCGGGTCGGCACCGCCGAGCGGCGAGTGCAGCAGCGCGACGGCGGCCTCCTCGTCGAGCCGCTCGGGCTCCAGCGCGCAGCGCAGCAGGAGCAGCAGCGGCGCGACCGCCGGTTGCAGGTGCAGCGGCAGGTCCTCGCCGTGCACCACGGTGGGCACCCCGGCGGCGTGCAGCGCGCGCTGCAGCGAGGGCAGTTGCCGCCCGGTGGAGCGCACCAGCACGGCCATCTCCGACCACGGCACGCCGCCGAGCAGGTGCGCCTCGCGCAGCGCGTGGGCCAGCCAGGCCGCCTCGCTCGTGGCCGAGCGGAAGGTACGCACCTCCACCGAGCCGGGCGGCGCGTCGGGCAGCGGATGCTGCCTGCGGTGCGCGGCCGGGCCCCGCAGCCGCCGCGCCAGCCGGCCGGACGCGGCGAGCAGCCGGGAGCCGGCCCGGTAGGAGGTGGTCAGCACCACCTGCGCCGCCGGCGCGCCGGAGGCGGTGCGGAAGCGGTGGGCGAACGTGGTCACCACCGCGGGATCCGCGCCGCGGAAGGCGTACGTGGACGAATCCGGGTCGGCGAACGCCACCAGGGACTTGCCGCCGCCGGCCACCGTCGCGAGCAGCTCCTGCTGGGCGGGGTCGGTGTCGGCCAGCTCGTCGACGTAGACGTGGGCCAGCCGGCGGCGCTCGGCCGCGAGCAGCTCCGGATCGTCGAGCAGCATCCCGGTGGCGGCCCGGACCAGCTCGGCCGGGTCGTACGCGACGGAGCCACGGTTGCTCACGTCGCGCAGGGCGAGCACGGCCACGTACTCCCGGAGGAAGCGCGCGGCTGCCGGCCAGTCGGCGCGGCCGAGCTTCTCGCCCAGCCGGGCCAGCTCGACGGGCCCGACGCCGCGCTCGGCGGCGCGCATCAGCAGGTCGCGCAGTTGCGCGGCGAAGGCCCGGGTGCGCAACGCGGGGCGCAGGTCCTCCGGCCAGCCGACCGGGTCGTCGCCCGGCTCCTCGCCGACCACGTCGAGCAGCTCGCGGATGATCAGGTCCTGCTCCGGGCCGGTGAGCAGGCGCGGGGACGGCTCGCCCCGCTCGGCCGCCGCGCGGCGCAGCAGCCCGAAGGCGTAGGCCGGGAAGGTGCGGACCAGGGGCTCGCGCAGCACCCGGTGCCCGCCGCCGGCCGCCCGCGCCTCGATCCGCTGGCGCAGCGCGGTGGCGCCCCGGCGGCTGAAGGTGAGCACCAGGATCCGCTCCGGGTCGACGCCCTCGGCCACGCGCGCGGCGACCGCCTCGACCAGCGTGCTGGTCTTGCCCGTGCCGGGGCCGCCGAGCACCAGCATCGGCCCGTCGGTGTGTGCGACGACCTCCGCCTGGCGCGGATCGGCCAGCCGCGCCGGCTGAGGGTGCGCGTCGCCGCCGGCCGGCCCACCGGACCGCCGCTCGCCCTCGGTCGGCCCGTCGGACCGACCGTCCCCCCGGGCCGGCCCGCCGGACCCGCGGTCCCCCCGGGCCGCCTCGGCAGGCCGGCGCACCAGCCGGTACGCCTGCATCCACCCATCCCACCACGCCCGTACGACACCCCCGCCCCGCCACCCCGCTCGTCGACGACGGGGGCGGGGCGCTGCCGACCTCGTGGCCGGCGCGCCGACGGGGTGGGTGGGAGGTCAGGTCAGCCGGCGCTCCAGGGCGTCCAGGGCGGCGGGGATCGTGTCGGTCACCGCGAGCAGGTCCAGGCCGGCGGGCTTGAGGAAGGTCTGGTCGGCCAGGGCGCCCAGCCAGTCGAGCATCGGGCGGTAGAAGCCGTCGGTGTCGACCAGCACCATCGGCTTCGCGTGCAGGGCGAGCGTCGCGGTCGTCCAGACCTCGAACAGCTCGTCCAGCGTGCCGAGGCCGCCGGGCAGGGTGAGGAACGCGTCCGACTTGTCGATCATGATGGTCTTGCGGCTGCCCATCGAGTCGGTGACGAGCAGCTCGTCCGACGCCAGGTCGGCGACCTCCAGGTCGACCAGCGACTGCGGGATCACCCCGATCGTCCGGCCGCCGGCCGCCCGCGCGCCGTCCGCCAGCGCGCCCATCATGCCGACGCACCCGCCGCCGCTGACCAGCGTGTGCCCGCGCCGGGCGATCTCCGCGCCCGTCTCGGCCGCGAGGTCCAGCCAGCGCTGGTCGAGGGTACGCGACGAGGCGCAGAAGACACAGATCGCTGCCACGCTCAGCGCTCCCGGCTCTCGTCGCTCGCCTCGGCGGCGGCCCGCTGGTCGGCGGCGGTGACGGCGACCGCCTCCTCGCGGACGGCCTCCTGCTCGGCGGAGAGGGTCGCCTCGGCCTCGACGATGTGCCGGACCGCCGAGTCGACGTCGTCGGTCACGCAGATCAGCTCCAGGTCGACCGGCCCGATCTTGCCGTCGGCCGCCATGGTGTCGCGGAGCCAGTCGAGCAGGCCCCGCCAGTAGTCGACGCCCATCAGCACCACGGGGAACCGGGTGACCTTGCCCGTCTGCACCAGGGTGAGCGCCTCGAAGAGCTCGTCCATGGTGCCGAACCCGCCGGGCAGCACGACGAACGCCTGCGCGTACTTGACGAACATCGTCTTGCGGGCGAAGAAGTAGCGGAAGTCGATGGCCAGGTCGACCCAGTCGTTGAGGCCCTGCTCGAAGGGCAGCTCGATGCCGAGCCCCACGGAGACCCCGCCGGCCTCGCTGGCGCCCCGGTTGGCCGCCTCCATCACGCCCGGCCCGCCGCCGGTGATCACCGCGTAGCCGGCCCGGGCCAGGGCCGCGCCCAGCGCCTCGGCCATCCGGCACTCCGGGCTCTCGGGCCGGCTGCGCGCGGAGCCGAAGACGCTCACCGCGGGCGGCAGGTCGGCGAGGGTGTCGAAGCCCTCGACGAACTCGGAGAGGATGCGCAGGGCCCGCCAGGCGTCCTTGGTCTTCCAGTCGCCGCGCCCCCGCGAGTCGAGCAGGCGCTGGTCGGCGGTGCTGTCGGTGATCGCCTGCCGCCGCAGCGTCACGGCTCCCCGGTGCCGTTCCCGTCCCGGCTCGCGGCCGGCCTCCCGCCCGTTGCTCTGACCCATGGGAGCAACCGTAGTGGAGCGGCACCCGCCGGGTGCGCGGGGCGACCAGCTCGAAAAATAGTTCCGGATCTTGGGCAACGAATTCTGTCGCTCGTACGTCTTACTATTCACATACCGGGTATGCCCCGGCACGCGCCTTCGGGGGAGGAGCCAGCGTGATCAGCAACAGCGAGATGATCCGGATCCGGCGGCAGATGCAGCGCCGGATCCGCGACGTGGTGGCCGAGCGCCGCCGCGCCCGCCTGATGGAGCCGTCCGCCGCCGACCAGGGCGGCCCGACCGACGCCCGGTCCACCGCCGACACGTCCGCCGCCGTCTGACGACGCCGCCGAGACGTCCGCCGCCGTCCGACGACGCCGGCGACCCGACCTCGGCCGGGAGGCCCGCGACACCGAGCACCGCTCGGCTGACGCGGGCCTCCCGGTCACGTGCGTAAGGAACCCCGACAACCGACCGGAGCGCGGCCCCCGCCGGGACGCCGGCACCCGGCCGAGGCACGCCCGCCAGAACGCCAGCACCCGGCCGAGGCACGCCCGTCAGGTCGCCGGCGCCCCACCGGAACACGCCCGCCGGAGCGCCGGCACCCCACCGGGACACGCACCGCCAGAGCGCCGGAGCGCCGGCACCCGGCCGGGGTACCGCCGGTCAGGCGGAGGCGAGCCAGCGGTGCAGCGTGGCGGCGCCGTCCCGGATCTTGCTGATCTCGACGTGCTCGTCCGGGTGGTGGGCGAGGTTCGGGTCGCCGGGACCGAAGTTCAGCGCCGGGATGCCCATCGCCGCGAACCGGGCCACGTCGGTCCAGCCGAGCTTGCCGATCGGCGCGGCGCCGACCGCCGCGAGGAACTCCCGGGCGGGGGCGGCCTCCAGCCCGGGCAGGGCGCCGGCCGCCGAGTCGGTGATCCGCACCTCGAACCCGGCGAAGACCTCGCGCAGGTGCGCCTCGGCCTCCGCCGGGGTGCGGTCCGGCGCGAACCGGTAGTTGACCTCGACCTCGCAGTGGTCCGGGACCACGTTGCCGGCCACGCCGCCCTGGATGCGGACCGCGTTCATCCCCTCCCGGTAGTCGCAGCCGTCGATCGTGACGCGCCGGGCCTCGTACCGGGTCAGCCGGTCGAGCACCTCGCCCGCCGCGTGGATGGCGTTCACGCCGTGCCAGGAGCGGGCCGAGTGGGCGCGTACGCCGGTGGTGGTGACGACCGAGCGCATGGTGCCCTGGCAGCCGGCCTCGACGATGCCGTGCGTCGGCTCCAGCAGCAGCGCGAAGTCCGCCTCCAGCCACTCCGGGTGCGCCTCGGCGACCAGGAAGAGGCCGTTGTACCTGGACTCGATCTCCTCGGCCTCGTAGAAGAAGTACGTCACGTCGTAGCGCGGGTCCGGCAGGGTCACCGCCAGGTGCAGCGCGTACGCCACCCCGGACTTCATGTCCGAGGTGCCGCACCCGTACATCAGGTCGCCGCGCATGCTCGACGGGAAGTTGTTGTTCAGCGGCACCGTGTCCAGGTGCCCGGCGAGCACCACCCGCTGGCCCCGGCCCAGGTCGGTCCGTGCCATCACGGTGTTGCCGTGCCGGTAGGTGGTCAGGTGTGACACACCCCGCAGCACCTCCTCCACGCAGTCGGCGATGGCCTTCTCGTTGAGGGACACGGACTCGATGTCGACCAGCGCCCGGGTCAGCGCCACCGGATCGGCCAGGACCTCGGGGGTCAGCGGGTTCTCCATGGTTCGCACGGTACCGTCAGGTCGGGTGAGCGCGAGGAGCGAGCGTTCCCGGGTGGCCGTCGTGGGAGACGGCCGCGCGGGGCGCGGGGCGGGTCCGCGACCCGCAGCCACGAACGAGAGGTGAATCAGTGACGTCCGAATCCGCCTGGGGCATCGGCCTGGCCACCGTGACCGCTGACGACCAGGTGCTCGACACCTGGTATCCGACCGGCAAGCTGGGGCTCGGCGAGCTGCCGCTGGTCGCCGGCGAGGACGAGGCGGACGTGCTGGACCTGCCGCCGGGAGCGGTCGGCGACCGGGCGCTGCCCGGGCTGCGTACCGTCCAGGTGGTCACCGTGATCGGCTCGCTGGACGACCCGATCAAGGACGCCGCGGACGCGTACCTGCGGCTGCACCTGCTCTCTCACCGCCTGGTGCGGCCCAACGAGCTCAACCTCGACGGCATCTTCGGCAAGCTGGCGAACGTGGCCTGGACCTCCGCCGGGCCGTGCCCGCCGGAGCGGGTGGACGAGCTGCGGGTCATCGAGCGGGCCGCCGGCCGCCACCTGGCCGTCCACGGGGTGGACAAGTTCCCCCGGATGACCGACTACGTGGTGCCCTCGGGCGTGCGGATCGCCGACGCCGACCGGGTGCGGCTCGGCGCGCACCTGGCCGCCGGCACCACCGTCATGCACGAGGGCTTCGTCAACTTCAACGCCGGCACCCTCGGCACCTCGATGGTCGAGGGCCGGATCGTGCAGGGCGTGGTGGTCGGCGACGGCTCCGACATCGGCGGCGGCGCCTCGATCATGGGCACCCTCTCCGGCGGCGGCACCGAGCGGGTGCGCATCGGCGAGCGCAGCCTGGTCGGGGCCAACGCCGGCGTGGGCATCTCGCTCGGCGACGACTGCGTGGTCGAGGCCGGCTGCTACATCACCGCCGCCTCCAAGATCACTTTGCCGGACGGCCGGGTGGTCAAGGCCCGCGAACTCTCCGGCGTGGACAACCTGCTGTTCTGGCGCAACTCGGTCACCGGCGCGCTGGAGGCGAGGCAGCGCGCCGGCCGGGGCATCGAGCTGAACGCCGCGCTGCACGCCAACGACTGATGGCACCCGCCCGCCGGGCCCGCGATCGTCGCGGACCCGGCGGGGGTACGCCTCACCGCAGGCGGTACGCCTGGATGACGCGCTGGGTGACCGTGTTGCCGGCGGTGTCCCGGGCGGTGGCCCGCAGCGAGACGTGTCCGGGGCCGGCGGGGTGCCGCACGGTTGCCGTCCAGCCGTCCCCGCCGGGGCGGACCCGGGCCCGCTGCCAGGTCTTCCCGCCGTCGTAGGAGACGTCGACGGTCAGCGCCGCGACCCGGGCCGTGGGCGCGCCCGGCTGCCGTCGCACCTGGACGGGGATCGCGAAGCTCCGGCCCGCCGGGGCGGCGTTCTCCCGGTCGAGCCGGGGCGTGAACCGGATCGCCGACGCCGGCAGCGCCACCGGGTCGTCCCCGGCGACGTGCCGGGACCGGAACGTCCACGTGGCCGCCACCTCGGTGGCCAGGTCGGTGAAGCTCCGCTTCGACAGCACCTCCACCCGGTAGTCGGCCGCGCCCGGTGGCACCTCGAACTCGCCGTACGCCGGCTCCGCGTTCTCCCCGACCAGCACCCCGTTGCGGTAGAGGGCGGTGCGGGCGGTGTCGGCGAGCGAGCCGCCGGGGTGCCCCTGGGCGTCGCTGTGCAGCGGCAGGTTCACCCCGATGCGGTCGCCCTGCCGGGTGATGCCGGCCGCCGGGAACGACGGCCCGTACGGCGCGCTGTTCCAGCTCTCCCGGTAGTGCCGCCCGGCCCGCAGGCTCCGCTCCTCGCCGAACAGCACCGCCTTGACGTCGGTCCAGCCGTCCGCCGACGGCACCCCGAAGAGCAGCTCGGAGGACCAGCGCACGCCACGGGTGTTGTGGTGCTCGACCCGCTGCCCGGGGGTCGCGGTGGGCAGGACGACCGCCCAGCCGCCGAGGTCCGGGTCCCGGTGCGGGTAGACCACGCGCTCGGTGAGCAGGCCGGGAGCCCCGCCGTTGAACCGGTGGGTGACGGTGGCCAGGTCCTTGGCCCGGTAGTGCCGGACGAAGCCGGCCGGCATCCGGCCGGGCAGCGTCTCGCTGAGCGCGTAGAGGTAGGGGCTGCTCGCCGCGGCGAGGTCGGCCCACTGGCTGCTCACCGAGGCGACGAACCGGTCGCCCGGCGCCGGCTGCCCCATGCCGCCCGCGTAGAGACCGTCGAAGTTGTCCGAGAGCAGGGTGAAGCCGTAGCCGCCCTGGTCGATGACGAAGTCGGCCCCGACGGTGACCAGCGCCGGGGTGGCCGAGCGCTGCGGCACGCTCATCCGCACCGGGCCGGCCCGGCGGGCGTCGACGGTGATCGTCGTGTCTCCGGCCACCAGCAGTTCCGGCTGGCTGATCTGGCTGGCCGCGACGAACTCCTCGCCGTCGAACTCGTACACCACGCTGGACAGGCCGTAGCGCCCCTTGGGCACCCGCAGCGTGACGGTGCCGTCGGGGTCGTACAGGTCGTACGTGGCGAAGCCGTCCAGCGAGACCAGCGTGGTGCTGTGCGCGCTCGCGGCCCCGCCGGAGCGGTCGACGTGCCGGGCGGTCAGCGTGTAGCTCTCCACCTCCCGGTGCACGGCCAGCGGGGTGACCGCCACGGCGGCGCCGGAGCGGGCGACGACCCGGCCGGTGTAGTGCCCGTCGGGGCCGTCGACGCGGGTGTCGGCCGTGACGGTGGTGCTGGCGGTGCCGCCGGCCGGCACGGTGAGCCGGCTGGCGCCGAGGGTGAACACGCCGGCCGGCGCCGGCTCGCCGGCCGGGCCGGTCGCCTCGACGGCGAGGTCGAGGGTGATCGGGGCCGGGCCGTCGTTGCGCCAGGTCACGGTGCGGGTGATCGGCGTGTCGTCGCCGTGCGGCCAGAGCGCCCGGCCGAAGGAGACGCTGGCCGGGTCGCTGGTCACCGCCTGGTCGATGGCGCGGGCCACGTCGACCCGCCCGGCGCCCTGCTCGTACGCGGTCAGCGCGGGGTGCGGCCGCGCCGAGGCCGTGAGCGTGGCCTTGAGCCGCCCGGCGGTCCAGTCGGTGTGCCGCTGGGCCAGCAGCGCCGCCGCGCCCGCGACGTGCGGCGCGGCCATCGACGTGCCGGAGAGGGCCACGTAGCCGTCCCCGGCCGGCTCGCCGATCACCGCGTCCCGGCTGCGTGCCGCGACGATGCCGACGCCGGGGGCGGTGATGTCGGGCTTGAGGGCGTCGTCGCCGGTGCGGGGGCCGCGGCTGGAGAAGTCGGCGAGGCTGTCGTCCCGGTCGACGGCGCCCACCGAGAGGGCGGCGTCGGCGGTGCTGGGCGAGCTGACCGGGGCGAACTCGCCGTCGTTGCCGGCGCTGATCACGAAGAGCGCGCCGGTCTGCGCGGTGAGCGTGTTGACGGCCTCCTCCAGCGGGTCGACCTCGGGGGTGTCGAAGCCGCCGAGGCTGAGGTTGACCACGTCGGCCCGCTGCTCCTCCGCGGCCCACCGCATCCCGGCCAGGATCGCCGACTCCTGGCAGCCGTAGGTCTCGCAGACCTTTCCGTCGAGCAGCGTCGCGTCCGGGGCCACGCCCCGGTGCCGGCCGCCGGAGGCGGCGCCGCTGCCGGCGATGATCGAGGCGACGTGGGTGCCGTGCCCGACCACGTCGCCGCCGGCGGTCTCCTCGGTGAAGTTGCGCGCCTGCGCCACCCGGCCGGCCAGATCCGGGTGCGTGGCGTCCAACCCGGTGTCCAGCACCGCCACCCGCACGCCCCGGCCGGTCAGACCGGCCCGGTGGGCCGCCGGCGCGCCGATCTGCGGCACGCTGCGGTCCAGGGTGAGCCGCCGCCGGCCGTCGAGCCAGATCCGGTCGACACCCCCCGCCGCGCCGACCGCGGCCCCGGCGGCGGTGACCGCCGCCCAGACCTCGCCGACCCGGGCCTTGGCCGCCGTCCCGGCGACCCCACCCACGGTCGGCAGCTCGCGGGTGACCGTGACCCCGGCCGGCGCCGCCGCGCGTCGCGCCGCCCCGGCCCGCCCGGTGACCAGCACCGGCAGGTCGTCGCGCCGCGCGTCGTCGTAGCCGGCCGCGATCAGCCCCGTGACGTCGAACAGCCGCTGGTCGACCCGCCCCGCCCGGATCAGCGGGACCGCGTCGTGGGGCACCACGCTGAGTCGGCCCTGCTCGCGCCGGGCCAGGAAGCGGATCTTCTCGCGCCCGGGCCCGGGACGCACGCTGGCCCCGGCGCCGGTGACCGTGACCCGGTCCCCCGTGAGCAGGGTGACGGTGCTCGGGCGCTCGCCCGCCGCCCCCGCCGGGGCGGCGACGCCCCGGCCGGCGGTCGGGTCGGGACGGGCGGCGGGATCGGCGGGCGCCTGGGCCACGGCCATTCCGGGGGTGCCGAGCACCAGGCCGAGCACCAGGCCGAGACCGGCCATCTTTCTGCTTCGCTGCAACGGATCCTCCTCGTCGGGCGTTACTACCTGTGAGAGAGACGTGCATTGACGGTCATCATATTTACATACCGGGTATGCATAATGAAGTCCTGGATGTGACGGACCAGCCAACAGACGCAGCGGCCCTCGGGCAGGATCGACCGGGTGACCTCCATGAAGGAACGCATGCTCGCCGGCGAGCCGTACATCGCCGACGGGCCCGAGATCCTCGCCGACCTGGACCGCGCCGCCCGGCTCACGGAGCGCTTCAACACCAGCGCCGCGGCCGATCCCGAGGGCCGGCTCGCCGCCCTGCGCGACCTGCTCGGCGAGGTGGGCGACGAGACCTGGGTCCGGCCGCCCTTCCACTGCGACTACGGCTGGCAGATCCGGATCGGGCCGCGCAGCTTCGTCAACTTCAACGCCGTCTTCCTCGACGTCGCCCCGATCACCATCGGCGCCGACGTCCAGATCGGACCGAACGTCCAACTGCTCACCCCCACCCACCCCGTCGAGCCCGGACCGCGGCGCGACAAGTGGGAGTCGGCCAAGCCGATCACCATCGGCGACAACGTCTGGCTCGGCGGCGGGGCGATCGTGCTCGCCGGCGTCACCGTCGGGGAGAACACCGTCGTCGGCGCGGGGGCCGTCGTGACGAGGGACCTGCCGGCCAACGTCGTCGCGCTCGGTAACCCCGCCCGGGTCGTACGACAGCTCGACTGACCACGATCAGGCCCGCCACCTGCACAAACACCCATCCGCGCCTGGCGTGCCGCGCCCCGCCCACGGCACTGTGGGTGGTGACGTCGTCACCCGGGGAGGCGCGATGATCGGTCGAGTGCTCGAACTGCGGGTGCACGGGGTCTCCAACACGCCCCCGGGCCAGATCCTGGGGCTGCGGCCCCCGCCCGGAGCCGACCCGCCCCTGCCGTGGCTCGTCGCGGGCGGCCCCGTCACCGGCTTCTACCGCTCCCCCGGCACCGGGCCGGACGACCCGATCGTCGTCGAGGCGTACAGCTGGGGGCAGTTGACCTCCGGCGCGCGGACCGCGCGCGACGTGGAACGGGCGCTGTGGACGCTGCTGCTGCCCTTCACCCTGGCCAACGTCGCGCTGCACGCCCGGCCGGGCATCCCGGCGGACCCGGACGACGAGCGCCCGACCTGCCGGTCGGGCGCCACCGCCTGGTTGATCCGGCTGTTCTGCCTCAGCCTCACCGGCACCCTCGCGCTCACCTTCACCGGTGTCGGGGTCGACCTCGTCGGCTGGCAGTGCGTCGACGAGGACTGCCTGGGCCGGATCCCCGGTCCCTGGGAGTTCCTCGGGCAGGGCTGGTGGAGCGAGGCCGCCCGGCCCCTCGCCGTGGGCCTGCTCGCGCCCCTCGGCGTGCTGGCCCTGCTCGGGCTGGTGAGCTGGCGGACCTACCAGTACGAGGCGCAGATGCCCGCCGGGCCCGCCCCCGTCACCGTCTGCCCGCGCCCCGACGAGGACCCGGCCGGGGAGCCCGGCCAGCCGGCACCGGAGTCGCCCGTGCCCGAGCCGGCGCCCGGCCCGCCGAGCAACCCGTTGCAGGACGCCAGGTTCTGGAGCGGCGAGGGGCAGCTGCGCCGCGCGGCCGTGCTGCACCTGTGCACCGGGACGGTGGTCGCCGCCGCCGTACCGCTCGGTGCGGTGCTCGCCCTGGACCCGCCCCGCGGCGCCCGGGCCGTCGTCGCCTGGCCCACCGTGGCCGCGCTCGCCGCCGTCGTGCTGATCGCGGTGGTCGCGCTCGCGCGGCCCTGGCTGACCCGGCGCGCGGGGCACACCCCGCTCGGGCCGTGGAGCGTCGCGGTCGCCGGGCTCACCGCCGCCGGGCTGGCGGGGACCCTGCTGATCCTGCTGCTGCCCGACGGGCCCGCCGGGACCCCCCTGGCCGACCTGCGCCCGGTGCCCGGCTGCGGCCGGGCCGGCGCGCCGACGTGCGCGGCCGACCGGTCGCTGCCCGGCTTCGACCAGGTCGTCGCCGGGCTGGGCACCGGGCAGCTGCTCCTGCTGATCGCGATCGGCTCGGTCGCCCGGTCGGGGCGGCGGGGGTTGGCCGCGCCGGCGGGGGCCGCCCTGCTGCTCGCCCTCGGTCTCGCCTGGACCGCCGGCCAGCTGCCCGGGCTCCCGCCCGCACCGCTGAAGGTCTGGATGCTCGCCCTCGGAGCCGTCGCGCTCGCCGCGACCGGCCTGGTGCTGCGCCGCGTACCCACACCGGCCGAGCGCCAGCCGCTGGAGCCCCACACCGACCTGGCCTGGGGCGGCCGCGCGCCGGCGCTACTCGCCGGTTCCGGTTGGCTGCTCTGCGTCTCCTACAGCGCCGGCATGCTGCACTGGGTCGCCGGCCGGCTCGGCGGCGACGAGCCGGCCGGCGGGGTCTCCCCCGTCACGCCGCCGGTCCCGCTGAGCTGGGCCGGGCTCGCCTTCGTCGCCGCCCTGCTCGCGCTCGCCGCCACGGCCGCCCGGGCCGGGCTGCTCTTCGTCCGCCTGCGCCGCCGCGAGTACGCGAACCTGGTGCCCCCCGGTCACCGGCTCTCCGGCCACGACCTGCGACGCTGCCACCAGGTGAGCGCCTGGCGGGCGCTGCACCGGCTGGTCGGCGAACACGCGGTGCGGCTGGTCGGCGGCTACGCCGTCGCGGCCGGTGTGCTGGTCGCCGTCGGCTGCGCGGCCGTGCTCTCCGGCGACCCGCCGCACCCGGCGGTGCCGACCGGCGGCGCCGCCGTGGTCGCGTGGGCCGCCGAGCTGGGCAACCGGCTGCTCGGCTGGCTGCCGATGCTGGTCGCCACGATTGGCCTGCTCGTCTACCGCAACGACCTCGTCCGCCGTTCGGTCGGCGTGCTCTGGGACGTCGGCACCTTCTGGCCCCGGGCCGCGCACCCGCTGGCCCCGCCCAGCTACGCGGAGCGCGCCGTACCCGAGTTGCAGACCCGCGCGGCCGGGCTGCTGGCGCTGGACGAGCACGACCCGCGGGCCGTGGACGGGATCATCCTCTCCGGGCACAGCCAGGGCACGGTGATCTGCGCGGCCGTGCTCCTCCAGCTTCCCGCCCGGTCGCGCCGACGGATCTGGTTCTTCTCCTACGGCTGCCAGCTCACCCGGCTCTACGGGCGGGTCTTCCCGGCGTACTTCGGGCCGGACCGGCTGCCGGTGCTGGCCGAGGCGCTGACGCCGCCCGGCGGCCGGACCCGCTGGACCAACTTCTGGCGCGACACCGATCCGCTCGGCTGGCAGGTCACGGCCGGCGAACGCGACCTGCCCGTACGCGACCCGGAGGCGTTGCACCCCAGCGACGGGGAGGTGGCCGATCCGCCCATCCGCAACCACAGCGGCTATCCGGAGGCGCCCGAGTTCCACCGGGAACGCTCGCGCGTGGCCTGGCTGCTGCGCCGCGGCGTGCCGACGCCCCGGCAGGGATCCGGCTGACCCGACGCCCCGCCCCCGCCCGCCCGACCCGCCCGGGCGCGCCGCTGCCGGGCCGGGTCTGCCCCCGGCGGGTCAGCCGGCGGCCGGCGCGACGGGCGGCGGCTCGTCCAGCCGGACGACCAGGTCGGCGTGGTGCGCGGTGCCGGCCACCAGGGCGGCGTTGGTCTCGTCGCTGCCCGTCGCCCACGCCCGGGCCTGCTCCGCCGTCCGCCCGTACGCCTGGTGCCGGGCGGTGAGCCGGCGCAGCCTCAGCTCGGCGTCCAGGTCCAGGAACCACGCCTCGTGCAGCAGCTGCCGCACCTCGTCCCAGGGCATCCGGTGCACCAGCAGGTAGTTGCCCTCGGTGACGACCAGCCGCACCGACGGCGGCACCTCGATGGAGCCGGCCACCGGCTCCTCCAGGTCCCGGCGGAACGCCGGCGCGTAGACGGCGGTCGGCTCCAGCCGGCGCAGGCGCCGCAGCATCGAGACGTAGCCGTTGGCGTCGAACGTGTCGATGGCGCCCTTGCGCTCCGCCCGGCCCAACCGGTGCAGCTCGGCCTGGGCGAGGTGGAAGCCGTCCATCGGCACCAGCCGGGCGGCCGGGCCGACCGCCTCGACGATCCGCTCCGCCAGCGTGGACTTGCCCGCCCCGGGCGCCCCGGCGATGCCGAGAAGTTGCCGCGGGCCCGCGTCGGCGAGGGCCCGCGCCCGCGCCACCAACTCGTCGATCCCGACGACCCGGGCGGTCTCCATCAGCCGAGGACCGGCTCGCTGATCGTGAACCGCGCGTGCACCGCCGCCTGCACGGTCTGCGGCTGCGGGTCGAGCTCCAGCTCCGGCGGCCCGCTCTCGGCGACGCCGCCCGTCCCGTAGGCCATCCGGCTCATCATCGGCCGTTCCGCCGCGCCCGCGTCGGCCAGCTCGATCAGGGCGGTCACCCGGGCGCCGAGCGCCTCCGCGTACTCGCGGGCGCGCAGCAGCGCGTCGGCGATCGCGGCGTGCCGGGCCTCGCGGTGGGCCGGGCTGTCCGGCCGCAGCGACCACCACGGCCCCGCCACCTCGACCTGGTCCTGGTCGGCCAGGCGCAGCATCAGGTCGCCGAGCGCGGTGAAGTCGCTGACCGTCACGGTGGTGGCCACGCTGCCGTGGTACGCGATCACCCGCTCCCCGGAACGCCGGGTCTCCGGCCGGACCCGCAGCTCGCCGGTCTCCCGCCGGTCGATCGCGGCGCCGTAGCCGTCGAGCAGCACGCGCACGGCGGCGGCCCGCTCGGCCAGCCGGGTCAGGGTGGCCTCCCGCTCCCGGTCGCGGGCCGTCGCGGTCACCGTGAACTGCGCGATCTCCGGAGCGACCTCCCGGTACGCCTCGCCACGCACCGCCACCACCGGCCCGTCCACCATGACCTCACCCTAACCGCGCACCGGCCCACCCGCGCGCGGGAAACGGAGCGGACGACGACCGGCCGAAGTCGGCCGGTACGCGCCGGGCCCTCGGCCGGGACGGACGGCGGACGACGCGGGCCCCGGTCAGGCCGGGTCGCCGACCGCCGGAAGGTGACCGGTGTAGGCGACGGTGCCCGGACCCACCCGGCAGCCGGTCAGGTGCCCACCGGCGCGGCCCAGCGCCAGCAGGTACGCCAGCTCGTCGGCGGGATCCCCGCCGGTGGGGAACTCCCGCCCCGACGCGTGCAGCTCCCGGTCGAACAGGGCGGCTCGCAGCTCGCGGGCCTGGCCGTAGCGGTCGACGAGCGTGTCCAGGTCGTCGCGGGCCAGCGCCGCGGACAACTCGTCCAGGAACGCGCGAACCCGGTCGAGCTGGCGTACCACCTGCTCGCGGTTGTTGAACAGCATGTCGGCGGTCCGCCTCGCGGGGGTGCCGGCGACCCGGGTGCCGTCCCGGAAGCTGCCCGCCGCGAGCCCCAGCACGGCGTCCCGGACGTCCGAGCCGGCCACCGCACCGGCGAGGCTGCCGGCCAGCAGGTGGGGGACGTGGGACGACAGGGCCACCACGGAATCGTGGACGGAGGGGGACATCGGCACCACGCGGGCCGCGAAGACGTCGGCGACGAGGCCGGCCAGCAGCCGGAACGCGGCGATGCCCTCCGGCGCCGGGCAGAGCACCCACGCCGCCCCCTCGAACAGCCCCGGCACGGCGGCGGTCAACCCGAACCGCTCCGTGCCGGCCATCGGATGCCCGGGAACGAACCGGTCCGTCAGCCCGCGCGCGACGGCGAAGGCCGCCAGCCCGCCCTTGGTGCTGCCGACATCGGTAATGACGCAGCCGTCGGCCGCCTGGGCGGCGACGGTGGTCAGGGCCTCGGGCAGGGTCGGCAGCGGCCCGCAGAGGAACACCAGGTCGCGATCGCGCACCGCGGCGGCCAGCTCGTCCGGGAAGGCGAGGCCTCGCCGGCGCCCCTCGGCCCGGGTGGCCGGGTCGGGATCCCAGCCGACGGCGTCCAGGCCCGCCTCGTGCAACCGGACGAGGATCGACCCACCGATGAGGCCGGTGCCCACCACGGCGGCGCGCAACCGCCGGCCGGGCAGATCACGCATCAGGCACCTGGCCCTTCGGTCGGTACATGTCGAGGACGCCCCGACTCGCTTCGGCGCCGAGGATATCGCTTTTCCAGTACCCCTTCATCTCGCGCTCGCCCAGCGGCGCGAGGGTCAGCATGCCGCTACGCGGGGCGTAGTCCTCGTGCGCGTCGCCGATCTTGTAGATCAGCTCGAGCTGGCCCCGGTCGTACGTCACGCCGACGGACGAGACGGTGGCGAAGCAGCGCGCGACGAAGCCGGGCTCGCGCCGGACCGCCGCCAGGGCGTCGTCCTCGGTCCGGTAGAGCTGGACGGAGTAGGTCAGCTCGCCGCCGCGCAGGCCGATGTCGGCCACCCCCCAGGTGCCCGACGACGACTCGTAGACCCACTGGCCGAGCACCGGGTGTGCCCAGATCAGCAGGAACAGCCGCTGGACCACGCCACCGATGAGGGCCAGGCTGAGCGCGGACACCAGCACGGCCAGCACCTTGGCACCGCTGTCGCGCAGCTCGGCCCGCTGGAGCACGGCGACGTTCAGCACGCTGAAGATCACGGCCGTGGTGGCCAGCGACGCCTGCCGTACGCCGTCGATGTTCCGGTCCCGCAGCAGCGGGTGCAGGTAGCGCACTCAGCCCACCTCCGCTGCCGGTCGGGGCGTGCCGGCCCCGCTCACCGGTCGACCGTTGCCGGCACCGCGCACCCCGACGTCCACCGCCACGCACCGCCCCCCCGCTGGATCCGACGGGCGCGTGCACGACCGACGAACCAGACAAGATCACGTACGCGGCCCGCGCGGAGACTACCGCCCGATCGACGGCCCCGGCGACCCCGCCTCGTCGAGGGCCCCGCCTCGTCGACGGCCGCGCCTCGTCGACGGCCGCGCCTCGTCGACGGCCCCGGCGACCCCGCCTCGTCGACCGGCCCGGCGACCCCGCCTCGTCGACGGGCCCGGCCCGCGCGCAGCCGAGCGGCGGCCGGCCCGCCGGGACGGGCCTCAGGCGCGCAGCCGCCCGGCGACGGCCGCCACGTGCTCGTCGGACTCGGTCAGCGCCACCCGGACGTGCTGCCGGCCGCCCGGGCCGTAGAAGGCTCCGGCGGCGGCCAGGATGCCCCGGCGGGCCAGCCAGTCGACCGTCTCCCAGCAGTCCTCGCCCCGGGTCAGCCAGAGATAGAGACCCGCCTCGGAGTGCTCGACGGTGAAACCCGCGCCGGTGAACGCGGCGTGCAGGATCTCCCGCCGGGCCCGGTAGCGCTCGCGCTGCTCGTCGGCGTGCCGCTCGTCGCGCAGCGCGGCCACCATCGCGGCCTGCACCGGCGCGGGCACGATCATGCCGGCGTGCTTGCGGACCTTGAGCAGCTCCGCCACGAGCGCCGGGTCGCCGGCCACGAACCCGGCCCGGTAGCCGGCCAGGTTGGAGCGCTTGGAGAGCGAGTGCACCGCCAGCACGCTGTCGTACGACCCGCCGCAGACCTCGGGCGAGAGCACCGAGACCGGCTCGGCGGACCAGCCCAGGGGCAGGTAGCACTCGTCGCTGGCGACCACCGCGCCGCGCTCCCGGGCCCAGTCCACCACCTTGCGCAGGTGGGCCGCCGGCAGCACCCGCCCGGTGGGGTTGCCCGGCGAGTTGATCCAGACCAGGCGCACCCGGGGGGTCGGGCCGACCGCGGTGAGCGAGTCGGCGCGCACGACCGTGGCGCCGGCGAGCGCCGCCCCGTCGGAGTAGGTCGGGTAGGCGACCGAGGGCACCACGACGACATCACCCGGGCCCACGCCGAGCAGCGTGGGCAGCCAGGCGACGAGCTCCTTCGAGCCGATCGTGGGCAGCACGCCGAGGCCGTCGACGCCCGCGCCGCAGGCCCGCGCGACCCAGGCGGCAATCGCCTCGCGCAGTGCCGGGGTGCCGGCGGTCAGCGGGTAGCCCGGGGCGTCCGACGCCTCCGCCAGCGCCCGCCGGATCACCTCGGGCACCGGGTCCACCGGCGTACCCATGGAGAGGTTGATCATCCCCTCCGGGTGCGCCGCGGCCAGCGCGGCCGCGGCGTCCAGGGAGTCCCAGGTGAATTCCGGCAGCCGTGCCGAGACCGGCGCGGGGCGGTTCAGTGGCCCTCGCCGCGCGGCGGCTGCGCGGCGACGAAGGACGCGTCCTTCTCCACCTTGCCGATCTTCGAGGCGCCACCCGGGGAGCCCAGGTCCTCGAAGAACTCGTAGTTGGCGCCGGTGTAGTCCTTCCACTGCTCCGGGACGTCGTCCTCGTAGAAGATCGCCTCGACCGGGCAGACAGGCTCACAGGCACCACAGTCGACGCACTCGTCGGGGTGGATGTAGAGCATCCGGTTGCCCTCGTAAATGCAGTCGACCGGGCACTCCTCGATGCATGCCTTGTCGAGCACATCCACGCACGGCTCGGCGATGATGTAGGTCACCGGTCTTCTCCTCCGCAAGACACGCCGCGATCACCCGCGACGGTAAGAGCCTAGTATCTCGCCGGGGAGGGGGTCGATCGTGCTCCGACAGCAGGATGTGGGACACCGGATCGTGGTTCGCCGGATTGTGGGGATTCGCGAAGGCCGGCCCCTCTTCTCGGATGCCCTCGGCGAGCTGGTCGAGCTGAGCGAGACCCATCTCACTCTCGCCACGGCGCAGGGCCGGCTGCGGGTCCCGGTGGCGGAGGTGCACCGGGCCAAGCGGGTACCGCCGACCCGCCGGCCCACCGCCGCGGCCGTGGTCGAGCTGGAACTGGCCGCCGACGAGGCCTGGCCCGCCGCCGTCCGGGGGCGGCTGGGCGGCTGGCTGCTGCGCGCCGCCGACGGGTGGACGGGCCGGGCCAACTCGGCGCTCCCGGTGGGCGACCCGGACCGGCCGCTGCCCGCCGCGCTCGACGCCGTGGAACGCTGGTACGCCGACCTCGGCCTGCCGGCGATGGTCAACACCCCGCTGCCGCTCGCCGCCCCGGTCGGCGCCGAACTCGACGCGCGGGGCTGGGGCGCGCGCCGGCCCGTGCTGGTGCAGACCGTGCCGCTGGCGGCGCTGGCGGTGCTGCCGCCGGCCACGCCCGCGCCCGCCGGGTCGCCGCCCGTGGAGCTGGCCGCCGCGCCGTCGGACGACTGGCTCTCCGTCGCCGCCGGCCGCAAGGGTGGCCTGCCGGACGCCGCCCGGCACGTGCTCACCGCCGTGGACCAGGTCCGCTTCGCCCACGCGTACGCCGACGGCACGCTGGTGGCGATCGGCCGCGGCACGGTGACCGGGCAGGGGCGCTGGCTGGGGCTCAGCCTGATCGAGGTGCTGCCCGAGGCGAGGCGGCAGGGCCTGGCCGGCCGGATCATCCGGGCCCTGGCCGACTGGGGCGCCGCGACCGGCGCCTCGCGTGCCTTCCTCCAGGTCGAGCAGCGCAACACCCCGGCCGTGTCCCTCTACCGCACCCTGGGCTTCACCACCCACCACACCTACCTGACCCGCACCACCCCCCACTGACCCCCACCCCTGTCCCGGTGCCCCACCCCGCCCACCCCGCCCCCGCCCCCGCCCCCGCCCCCGCCCCCGCCCCACCCCGCCCGCCGTCCCGTTGATCATGGCGTTACCTTTGCCGGAAAGCGCTTTCAGTCACGGTAACGCCATGATCAACGCGGCGGGGTGGGCCCGAGGCGGCGCAGGCGCGCGGGGGTTGGGGTTCCGGGCCCGGGCCGGGGTTGGGCCGGGGCCAGGGTTGGGCCCGGGCCGGGCCCGGGGGGGGCCGTTAGCGGCGGACTACTCGGCGGGGCTTGGTGGCTCGCAGCTCGGCGTAGCGCTTGAGGGACTGCGAGCGGTAGTCCAGGCCGAGCGCCGTGAGCAGCAGGTAGCCGAGCAGCACGCCCACGCCGGCCGCCGCGAGGTAGAACCAGATCTGCGCGAAGAAGGTGCCGGCGCCCCCGCCGAACGGGTTCTGGCCCACCAGCAGCGGCCCCACCAGCACCGTCAGCAGCAGCGCGATCCCGACCGCCGCAGCCAGGTCCGCCCCCCAGGTGGCGACCGGCCGTCGCCTGCCCCAGACGAAGGCGACCGCGGCCAGTGCCAGCCCGATCACCACGAACATCCCGAGCGACACCCGGTCGGCGGCGGCGGTGGTGTCGTCGCCGTCGAAGCCGAACCGGGTGATCAGCCGGGCGACCAAGTTGACCGCGAACAGCGCGACCGCGAGCACCCCGATCGCGCGCCACCGCTCCCTCATCGCACGCCTCCCGCCGTACCAGCCCGCCCCCACGGCGGGCTTCCTGGCAGGAATGTCTACCACCGGAAGCTGGGTGTCGTCAGTCCCCCGGACGGACCGGTGGCGGGGCCAGGATCTGCCGGAAGCCCATCACCGCGAAGGTCATCGCGCCGGCCACGATCATCGTCAGGCCGACCCAGTTGTCGCCGGTGACGAGCAGGTCTCCCTCGGCGGTGCGGACCGCCGCGACCGCCATCAGGACGAACCAGGGCGTCGCCGGCAGCGCCACCGCCCACCGGCGGCCGACGGTCTCGTGCGCGAACCAGCTCAGCGCCACGTTCGCCGCGACGGCGAGCAGCACCGAGACGCCGATCAGGTGCCCGCCGACGCGGAGCGTGGCGAGCAGCAGCTCCAGGATCGCGGTCAGCACGCCGCCGACGACGGCGACGAGCCCGCCGGCCACCCGCAGGGCGAGGTCGAGCAGCGGCCGGGACCGTCCGGGGGGCGGCGGGGCGATCTCCTCGGGGACGACCGACATCGGCGCGGCGGGCGACGTCACCGGAGGCCGGTCGCCCCGACCGGGGACCGGTCCGGGCCGTCCGCGACGTCGAGCCCGGCGAAGAGGTCGTCCTCCCAGCCGTACGGCCCGCTTCCCGGGCCCTTCTCCCCCACGGCGAGGGTGTAGTACTCCACGCCCATGAACTCGCTGCCGAAGTTGCCGGCGATCGAGTAGAGCCAGGAGGTGTCGGGGATCTGGGTGGCGTGCGCCCGCATCGCCGCCTCCTTGGCGGCGTGCTGGTCCGTGGCGTCGATCCGCGCCGCGATCTGCGCGTCCGGGGTGCCGAAGGGCAGCTCGGAGACCTCGCCGATGCCGGCGAAGGGGTTGTCCGACGACTCGGCGAAGTGGGTCATGCCCGCCTCCAGCACGCTGAGCGGCATCGCCGTCCAGTAGACCTTGGCCGGGGCGAAGCCCTCGGCGGCGGCCAGCTCGTGCGCGCGCATCGCCACCCGGTGCGCCTGGATGTGGTCCGGGTGGCCGTAGAAGCCGTTGTCGTCGTACGTGATCATGACCTGCGGGCGTACCTCCCGCATGATCTCCACCAGGTGCCCGGCGGCCTCGTCGAGGTCGGCCTGCCAGAAGGCCCGGGGGTGCTCGTTGGTGGCGAGCCCCATCATGCCGGAGTCGCGGTAGCGGCCGGCGCCGCCGAGGAAGCGGTGGTCGGTGACGCCGAGCGCCGCGCAGGCCGCGTTCAGCTCGGCGATCCGCCACCCGCCGAGCTGGTCCGCCTCGGCGGCGGCGAGCTGGGCCAGCGCCGGCACGTGGATCTCGCCCTCCTCGCCCAGCGTGCAGGTCACCAGGGTGACGTGGGCGCCGGCGGCGGCGTAGTGCGCCATCGTCGAGCCGGTGCCGATGGACTCGTCGTCGGGGTGCGCGTGGACCAGCAGGAGGCGGCGGTCGGGCAGCGTCGTCACGGTGGTCACTCTATCCGGCGGTTCTCCTCCGCCGGCCCTGACGCGTCCAGGCAGGTCGGCCACATCACCACCGGCGCCGCTCTACGATCTGGCGTGTGGACTTTCCGGAGCTGGCCGCCCGCACCCGCCGGTTCAGCCGGGGAGCGCCGCGCGCGGTCTCCGTGGCCGACGACGGCTCCCGGGTGGTCTTCCTGCGCTCGGCCGGCCCGGAGGACCCGGCCGACGCGCTCTGGCTGCTGGACGTGGCGACCGGCGAGGAGCGGCTGGTCGCCGACCCGGCGGCACTGCTCGGCGCGGACGCCGACGTCGACGCGCTGAGCCCGGGCGAGCGCGCGCTGCGCGAGCGGCTGCGGCTGAGCGCCTCCGGCATCGGTTCGTACGCGCTCGACGGCGCCGGCCGGGTGGCGGTCTTCGCCCTGGCGGGCCGGCTGTTCCGGGCCGACCTGGTGCACGGCGACGTGGTCGAGGTGGCCACCGTCGGCCCGGTGCTCGACCCGCGGCCGGACCCCACCGGGCAGCGCCTGGCGTACGTCACCGACGCCGCCGAGGGGGTGCGCCGGGGCCAGCTGCGGGTGGTCGAGGGCGACGGCACCGACACGCTGCTGGCCGGCGAGGACTCCGGGGTGACCTGGGGGCTGGCCGAGCACATCGCGGCCGAGGAGTTCCACCGGTACCGCGGCTACTGGTGGGCCCCCGACGGGCGCTCGGTGCTGGCCGCCCGGGTGGACGAGTCCCGGCTGGAACGCTGGCACCTGCACGACCCGGCCGACCCGGCGAGCCCGCCGGCCACCGTCGCGTACCCGCGGGCGGGCGGCCCGAACGCCGAGGTCAGCCTGCACCTGCTCGACCTCGACGACGGCTGGGTCGACGTGCACTGGGACCGGGAGACCTACCCGTACCTGACGGCGGTGCACTGGGCCGACGGCGGCCCGCTCATCACCGTGCTGCGCCGTTCCCAGCAGCACGGCCTGGTGCTCGCGGTCGACCCGCGCACGGGTGAGACGCAGGTGCACGCGGAGCTGGCCGACCCGCGCTGGGTGGAGCCGATCCCCGGCACCCCGGCCCACCTGCCGGACGGCCGGGTGCTGGTCGGCGGCGAGCTGGCCCACGACGGCTACGACGCCCGCTGCCTCTTCGCCGACGGGACCCTGCTCACCCCGCCGTCGCTCTACGTGCGGCGGGTGGTCGGGCGGCTGCCCGGCGGCACCGGCCCGGCCGACCTGCTGGTGGAGGCGAGCGACGGGGAGCCGAGCGAGCGGCACCTGTTCCGGGTGCGCACCACCATCGGGGGCGGCGTCGACGCGCGCCGGATCACCACCGATCCGGGCTGGTACACCGCCGCGGTCGGCGGCGACGTGCTGGTGGTGGGCAGCGCCACGCTCGACCATCCGGGCACCCGGTGGACGGTGTGGCAGGGTGAGCGCGAGGTGGCCGTGCTGCGCTCGCTCGCCGCCACCCCGCCGTACTCCCCGCTGCCGCTGTTGGAGCGGGTCACCGACCGGCGGCTGCCGGCGGCGGTGCTCTATCCGGACAACTACGTCACCGGGCGACGGCTGCCGGTGCTGCTGGACGTCTACGGCGGGCCGGGCCACCAGGAGGTGCTCGCCGCCCGCTCGGCCTGGCTGGAGCGGCAGTGGTGGGCCGACGCCGGCTTCGCGGTGGTCACGATCGACAACCGCGGTACGCCGGGCGTGGCCCCGTCGTTCGAGAAGGCGATCCACCGTCGGGTGGCGGACGTCGTGCTGCTCGACCAGGTGGAGGCGCTCACCGCGCTGGCCGACAAGCACCCCGACCTCGACCTCGGCCGGGTCGCCGTGCGCGGCTGGTCGTTCGGCGGCTGGCTGGCCGGGCTGGCGGTGCTGCGCCACCCGGAGCTGTTCCGGTGCGGCGTCGTCGGGGCGCCGGTCACCGACTGGGCGCTGTACGACACCGCGTACAGCGAGCGTTACCTGGGCCTGCCGGACGACGGCGCGGACATCTACGCGCACCACTCGCTGGTGGAGCTGGCCGGCGAGCCGGTACGGGATCCGGCAGCGGCCCGGCCGCTGCTGCTGGTGCACGGCCTGGTCGACGACAACGTGGTGGCGGCGCACACGCTGCGCCTGTCGGCGGCGCTGCTGGCGGCCGGCCGCCCGCACTCGGTGCTCCCGCTGACGGGCGCCACCCACATGGCCGCCGGCGGCACCGCGGAACGCCTGCTCAGGCTGGAACTGGACTTCGTCCGCCAGCACCTGGGCTGAGCGCGCCCGCCGCGTCGGCCCGGACACGCGGGCCGCCAGCACCTGAGCGCACCCGCCGCACCGGCCCGGACGCGCGGGCCGCCAGCACCCGGGCCGAGCGCGCCCGCCGGACCGGGCCCGGACGCGCGGAGGCCCCGGCCGACGACGCTGTCGACCGGGGCCCGTCCGTGCGGTTGGTGCCCGCGGGTTACTGCTTGACGTACGCGTTCACGAAGGCCGGGTAGCCGAAGACGCTGGAGACGTAGACCCCGCCGACCTTGGAGCCGTGCACCAGGTAGGCCACGTCGACGTAGAGCGGCACGACCGGGGCGTGCTCCTTCATGATCCGCTCGTCGAGCTTGGCCCACTCCGGGCCCTGGTCGGCCGGCGGGAGGGCCAGGATCCGGTCGAACTCGGCGTTGATCGCCGGGTCGTTGAAGTACGACTGGTTGCTGTTGCCCTCGGCCTTGATGGTGCGGCCGTCGTAGAGCACCGGCAGGATCGAGGCGCCGCTCGGCCAGTCCGCCGCCCAGTTACCGATGTAGAGGTCCCAGGGGTTGTCCTTCTTCTTGACCTCGTCGAGCTTCGAGTCGTCCGGGATGTTCCGGACGGTGATCTTGAAGCCGGCGCGCTCCAGGTTGCCCTTGAGCTGGGTGGCGATCTGCTGCTCGGTCGAGCTGTCGGCCACGCCCAGGACCAGCGCCGGCGTCTGGCCGCCGAGCAGCTCCTTGGCCTTGTCCACGTTGCCGTTGGCGCCGGCCGGGTACGCGTCGTACGCCTTGAAGCCGATCGTCGACGGCGGCATCAGCGTGGTCAGCGGCGAGGCGACGGTCTGGCCGCCGACCGCCTTGATCAGGCCCTCGCGGTCGATGGCGTAGTTCAGTGCCTGGCGGATCTTCAGGTCCTTGACCCGCTGGTTGTTGATGACGAGCTGGTTGGAGCTCGGCGTCGGGGAGAGGATGCTCCGCTGCTTGAGCGCCGGGTCGTTGGCGACCTTGGCGACCAGCGCGGCGGGCACGAAGTTCCAGGCGACGGCGCTCTGGTCCGCGCCGTTGTCGGCGATGATCCGGTTGTTGGCGGCGTCGGCGGTCGGGCCGAAGCTCCAGACGAACTGGTCCGGGTACTGGTGCCGCACCGGGTCGGTCTTCGGGTCCCAGTTCGGGTTGCGGTCCAGGGTGAGCTGCACGCCGACCTGGTTCTTGGCGACCTTGTAGGGGCCGGACGAGAACGGCGCGTTGTCCAGGTTGACGCCGGTGTCCTTGTCCGCCGGCAGCGGCGCGGTGGTCGGCAGCGAGGCCGCGAACGGCAGGTCACAGCGCGGCTTGGCGAACTCGAAGCGCAGGGTCTTCGCGTCCGGGGTGGTCAGGCCCGGGGGCAGCGAGGTCTTGTTCTTCTTGAAGTCCCACTTGGTGTCGAACTGCGGGCTGTCGGCCAGCCACTCCTGGATGTAGGTCGGGCCGCCCGACAGGTCCGGGTCGAACGAGCGGGCGATGCCGTAGGCGACCTCCTTGGAGGTGATCGGCCGGCCGTCCTCGAACTTGACCCCGTCCTTGAGCTTGAACTCCCAGACCTTGCAGTCGTTGTTGACGTTGGTGCCCGGCGTCTCGGCCAGGTCGCCGACGAGGACCAGGCCGCCCTTGCCGTCGTCCTTCCACGTGGTCAGGTAACGGGAGAACAGCGGCGAGGCCATCAGGCCGGCGAACGAGTACGTCCGCTGCGGGTCCAGGTGGGAGATGGGGGTCTCCCGGATGATGGTGAGCGTGCCGCCCTTCTGGGCGCCCGGCACCTCGGCCGCCGGACCCATCGAGTCCTTCGGGTCGCTCGCGATGACCCCGGTCTGCTGCCGGTTCGTGTCCACCGAGGTGCCCTCGCCCGTGTTCTCCGAGCACGCACCCAATGCCACAACCAGTGCGATCGCGCCGCCTGCGGCGGCCGCCACGCGTGGTCGCATCTCCTACCTCCTCCACCCAGGTGCCGCCGGGCGTGAACGCCGACGTCCCGAGGATCGTAAAGAAGAAAACCTACGAGTTGTGTAACAGTTGTCGATAACTTTCACCGTCGTCCGGCGGGCGGACACCCGACCCGGCGCGGCGGCCGGGACGGGCGCTCAGCCCAGCCGTACGCGGGGGTCGATGGCGGCGTAGAGCAGGTCGACCAGCACGTTGGCCAGCACCACGAAGACCGCCGAGATGAGCACGGTCGCCATGATGGTGGGCAGGTCGCCGGCGCGCACCGCCTCCACCGCGGTCCGTCCCAGCCCCTGGATGCCGAAGGTGGTCTCCGTGATCACGGTGCCGCCCAGCGCCGCCCCGACGTCCAGGCCGGCGATCGTGACCACGGGGGTTATCGCCGCGCGCAGCGCGTGCCGCCCGTACACCTTCGGTTTCGCCAGGCCCTTCGCCCGCGCGGTGCGGACGAAGTCCTCCGAGAGCGTCTCCAGCATCTGCGCCCGCGACAGCCGGGCGTAGATGGCGGAGAAGAGGAAGGCGAGCGCGACCCAGGCGAGCACCAGCCCGCTGGCCCACTTCACCGGATCGTCGAAGATCGACGTGTAGCTCGGCACCGGCAGCAGGCGCAGGTTGTAGACGAAGACCATCAGCAGCACCGCGCCGACGAAGTAGAGCTGGAGCGAGGCGCCGGTGAGCGAGAAGCCGATCGCGGCCCGATCCAGCCAGGTGCCCCGGCGCAGCGCCGAGACCATGCCGAGGCCGACGCCGAGCAGCAGCCAGAGGATCGCCGCCGGGATCACGATGCTCAGCGTCACCGGGAGGACCCGGGTGATGGTGTCCAGCACGGCCTCGTTGTTGACGTACGACCAGCCCAGGCAGGGCGCGTCGCACCGGCCGCCCTGGGCGCTGCCCAGGTCCCGGCCGGTGAAGATGCCCTTCATGTAGCCGGCGTACTGGGTGACCAGCGGGTCACGCAGGCCCAACTCCTGGCGGACCCGCTCCAGCCGCTCGGGGTTGCAGTTCTTCGGGCACATGCCGCTGACCGGGTCGCGGGGCAGTGCGAAGAACATCAGGAAGGTCAGCACGCTCACCGCGAACAGGGTGAGCACCGCGGAGAAGATCCGCTTGATCAGGAAGCGCGCCATCGGACACCCCTACCGGGACGACTTCGGGTCGAGCGCGTCGCGCAGCGCGTCGCCGAAGAGGTTGAACGCGAACACGAGCGCGAAGATCGTGACGCCGGGGAAGAACACGAACGCCGGGTCGGTCTGGAGGTAGTCCAGGCTCTGGTAGATCATCCGGCCGAAGCTCGGCGTCTCCTCCGTCAGACCGACGCCGATGAACGACAGCGCCGCCTCGCTGGTGATGAACTGCGGCACCGCCAGCGAGAACGACACCAGGATCGGCGCCCAGATGTTCGGCAGCAGCTGCCGGAAGAGCATGTGTCCCAGCCCGGCGCCGCTGGCCTTCGCGGCCTCCACGAACTCCCGCTCGCGCAGTGCGATCACCTGGCCGCGCACCAGCCGGGCCGTGCTGGTCCAGCCGAAGATCGCGAAGACGGCGATCAGCACGCCGACGCCGAAGGCCGGGTCGACCGCGTCCCGCTCGCCGTAGAAGCGCAGCGTCAGGGTCGGCGTCAGGGCGAGCGCGATGACCAGGAACGGCATGGCCAGCGTCAGGTCGGTGATCCAGTTGATCACCGCGTCGAGCCAGCCGCCCAGGTAGCCGGCGAGGGCGCCGAGCGCGATGCCGAGCGCCGCCGTGATGACCGCCGCCGCGAAGGCGATGAGCAGTGACGTACGCAGGCCGTAGACCAGCCGGATGAAGATGTCCCGGCCGAGGTTGGGCTCCAGCCCGAAGAAGTGCTCCCCCGACACGCCGCCCGCGTAGCCGAGCGGCATGCCGAAGCCGTCCAGCTTGCCCTGGAACTGGTCGCGCGGGCTGATCCCGTAGAGCATCTCGATCAGCGGCGCGGCGAGCGCCACCAGCACGAAGAAGATCAGCAGCACCCCGCTGACCATCGCCGTACGGTCGCGGCGCAGCCTGATCCAGGCGAGTTGGCCGGGCGAGCGGCCGACGAAGCCCTTCGCCTTCGGCGCGTCGGCGTCGCCGCCCGACTCGATCTCGGCGAGCGCCACGCCCTCCACCGGGGACATGCTCATCTCGACACCTCCTCGACGCCCGCGTCCGTGTCCGCCTGCCCGGCGCCCGGGCCCGTCGGCGCGCCGTCCGGGCCCGCCTCGGCGGCCCCGTGCTCCGGGAAGTGGCAGGCCACGGCCTGGTCGCCGCCGTCGCGGGGCACCAGCGCCGGCTCCTCGGTGGCGCAGATGTCCTGCGCCTTCCAGCAGCGGGTGCGGAAGCGGCAGCCCGACGGCGGGTTGAGCGGGGTCGGCACGTCGCCGGCCAGGCGGATCCGGCCGGCCGGGCCGAGCTTGGTGACGTCCGGGATCGCCGAGAGCAGCGCCCGGGTGTACGGGTGCTGCGGGCGCTCGTAGATGTCGTCCCGGTCGCCGATCTCGACGATCTTGCCGAGGTACATGACGGCGACCCGCTGGCAGAAGTGCCGCACCACGGCCAGGTCGTGCGCGATGAAGACGAACGCGAGCCCCAGGTCGCGTTGCAGGTCGCGGAGCAGGTTGACCACCTGCGCCTGGATCGACACGTCCAGGGCCGAGACCGGCTCGTCGGCGACGATCAGCTTCGGCCGCAGCGCCAGGGCGCGGGCGATGCCGATGCGCTGGCGCTGGCCGCCGGAGAACTCGTGCGGGTACCGGTTGTAGTGCTCCGGGTTCAGCCCGACCAGCTCCAGCAGCTCCTGCACCCGGGCCTTGATCCCGCCCGGCGGGTCGATCCCGTTGACCTGGAGCGGCATCGCGATGATCCGGCCGACGGTGTGCCGGGGGTTCAGCGAGGCGTACGGGTCCTGGAAGATGATCTGAAGGTCCTGCCGCAGCGGGCGCAGCTCCCGGCGACCCGCGTGGGTGATGTCCCGCCCCTCGAACTCGATGCTCCCCGCGCTGGGCTCCAGCAGCCGGACCAGCATCCGGCCGGTGGTCGTCTTGCCGCAGCCGGACTCCCCCACGAGGCCGAGCGTCTCGCCCGGGCGCACCTCGAAGTCCAGCCCGTCCACGGCCCGCACCAGGCCCGTGGTGCGCAGCCCGCTGCGCACCGGGAAGTGCTTGGCCAGCCCGCGCACCCGCAGCAGCGGCTCGGCGGCCTGCCGGCCCGCCGCGCCACCGTCCACGACGGTCTCCACACTCATCGGAGTCCACCTCCGTTCGCGACTGCGGGACTCCGCTGCGCTGCGTTCCTCGCGCTCACCGGGCCACTCCCACCTGGGCGATGTCCTCGGCGTACAGCCGGGTCCGGTCGTCGGCGGAGAGGTGGCAGGCCACCAGGTGACCGGGCGCGCCCGCCGGGCGCAGCTCCGGGACCTCCGTGCGCGAGCGGTCGCCGTTGCGGTCGGCGTACCGGCAGCGCGGATGGAAGGCGCAGCCGGACGGCAGGTTGATCAGGCTGGGCGGGTTGCCCCTGATCGGCACCAGGTCCGCGTCCGCGTCGCCGTGCAGGGAGGGCACGCTGGAGAGCAGACCCCAGGTGTACGGGTGCTGCGGCCGGCGGAGCACCTGCTCGACGCTGCCGTGCTCGACGGCCCGGCCGCCGTACATGACCAGCACCTCGTCGGCGACCTGGCTGACCACGCCCAGGTCGTGGGTGATCATAATAATCGCGGAGTGGAACTCGGCCTGGAGGTCGGCCAGCAGGTCGAGGATCTGCGCCTGCACGGTCACGTCCAGGGCGGTGGTCGGCTCGTCGGCGATCACCAGGTCCGGGTCGTTGACCAGCGCCATGGCGATCATCGCCCGCTGCCGCATGCCGCCGGAGAACTCGTGCGGGTACTGGTCGAAGCGGCGGGCGGGCTGCGGGATGCCGACCCGGCCCAGCATGTCCACCGCGCGCTGGCGGGCCTCGCGCTTGCCGGCCTTCGGGTGGTGCACCCGGTACGCCTCGGCGATCTGCCGGCCCACGGTGAAGTACGGGTGCAGCGCGGACAGCGGATCCTGGAAGATCATCGCCATGTCCCGGCCGCGCAGCCGGCGTACCTCCTCCTCCGGCAGGCCGACCAGTTGGCGCCCGCCGACGGAGATCTCCCCGGTGATGGTGGTCCGCTTGGCGTCGTGCAGGCCGAGGACGGCCAGCGAGGTGACGCTCTTGCCCGAGCCGGACTCGCCGACGATGCCGAGCGTGCGCCCGCGCTCCACCGTGAACGACACCCCGTCGACGGCGCGCACCACGCCGTCCTCGGTGTCGAAGCGGACCCGCAGGTCGCTCACCCGCAGGTACGGATCCGCGCCGGCACGCTGTTCCGGCACCCTGGGGCGGCCCGGTCTCCCGGACGACGCCGACTCCGGACTGCCCACGACCGCCTCCCTCAGTGACGAAGAGAACCTACAGGAAATCACTGAGGGTGAAAATAAGCTACAAGGCCGGGACTGTCAGCGGGCCACAGCGTAACGACTCTGCAACGGGCCCGCACCCCCTCACCTCGGCATTCATCGGCGTTGACGTCCCCGCGCCCGCACAACAGGTGCGACGATGGGCGGGGCAGTCCGGGGAGGATTCCCGCCGGCACGAGGTGGAGGTGACCATGACCGCGGCGGTGTTCGGCCACGACGGCCCGTGGAGCGAAGAGGAGTACCTCGCCCTCGGCGAGACGCAGCAGCGCGTCGAACTCTTCGACGGGAGCCTCCACGTGACCCCAGCCCCCACTCCCCGCCACCAGCGCATCTCACGCAGGCTGGGCAACCTCCTCGAACCCGGCGCCGAAGCCCTCGGGCTGGAGCTGCTCGAGGCGGTGAACGTCCGGCTCCGGCCGGGCCGCATCCCGATTCCCGACCTCGTGATCACGGGTCCGATCGACCTCGACGACCCCTGGATCGACGCGGCCGACGTGAAGCTGGTCTGCGAGATCATCTCGCCGGGCAACGCGGCCACCGACAAGGTGCTCAAGATGCACTACTACGCGGCGGCGGGCATCGAGTGGTATCTCCTGGTGGAGCAGGAGACGCTGACCGTGCACCTCTACCAGCGGCAGGGCGCCCACTACGTCGAGCGGTCGGTGACCAAGGCCGGGGAGGCGCTGGAGCTGGCCGAGCCCGTCCGGGCCACCGTCCGGCCGGAGGAGCTGCTCTCCTGACGGATGCCGGTGCGCTGTCCTACCGGACCGGACGGACGGCGTCTGGCGGGACGCGCCCCCCGCTGCGGCTCGCGTCCTGGAACTTCACGGGCGCCTCCGGCCCCACGACGCCCGGCATCGCAGGCGCCGGCGCCGGCGACGCTTCCGGGTGAGTGGCTCCGGTACGCCGGACAGGCGTCCGGTGAAGTTCTTAACATCCAGACATCGATCATCGTTCAGGGGCTTTCCACCGGCCTGGACACACGGGACACTGCCTTGCGCGGACGGCAAGCGAAGATCGGCGTAACGTGTGTCACTTAGCTGCGCCGTATCGCCGGCGCGGTCGTTGGTGTGCGCATGACGTGGCAAGCGGGTGCGGGTTCGCCGGTCCGCGTGCCGACCGGAAACTGATCCGCCCGCGCCAGCGGGCCCCGTCAGGGAGACGACTCGAATGACATCAACGGCAACGAGGCCGCGGGGAGCGCGGGCGCGCGCCGCCATCGCGGCGAAGACGTTGCGTACGGACCGCTGGTGGCTCGCCCCGCTGATCACCGTGATCGGGCTCAGCGCGTGGGTGGCGTACGCGACGGTCCGGGTCTTCCAGCACGACAACTACTGGGTCGAGGACTACCACTACCTGACCCCGTTCTACTCCCCCTGCGTGACCGACCGGTGCGTGCCGGACGCCGCGCACTTCGGACGCTTCCTGCCCGACTGGTGGATCATCCCGGACGCCGCGCTGACGCTGCCGTTCCTGCTGCTGTTCCGGCTCACCTGCTACTACTACCGCAAGGCCTACTACCGCTCGTTCTGGCTGTCGCCGCCCGCCTGCGCGGTGCCGGACGGGCACAAGTCCTACGGCGGCGAGACCCGGTTCCCGCTGCTCGGGCAGAACCTGCACCGCTACTTCTTCTACGCCGCCGCGATCATCTCGCTGATCAACACGTGGGACGCGATCCTGGCCTTCCACTCCCCCAAGGGCTTCGGGTTCGGGCTGGGCAACATCATCCTGCTCGGCAACGTGGTCATGCTGTGGGCGTACACGATCTCCTGCCACTCCTGCCGGCACATCATCGGCGGGCGGCTCAAGCACTTCTCCAAGCACCCGGTGCGCTACCGGGCCTGGACCTTCGTCTCCGCCCTGAACGTCCGGCACATGCAGCTCGCCTGGATCACCCTCGGCACCCTGGCCCTGACGGACTTCTACGTCATGGCGGTCGCGGCCGGCTGGTTCAACGACCTGCGGTTCATCAACTAGAGGGCCCCCTGACATGACGAACACAACGCGAATCGAACGGCACCACTACGACGTCGTCGTGATCGGGGCCGGCGGCGCCGGCCTGCGCGCGGCGATCGAGGCCCGCCTCGCCGGCAAGAAGACCGCGATCATCTCGAAGTCGCTCTTCGGCAAGGCGCACACGGTGATGGCCGAGGGCGGCGCCGCCGCGGCGATGGGCAACGTGAACAGCCGCGACAACTGGCAGGTGCACTTCCGCGACACGATGCGCGGCGGCAAGTTCCTCAACAACTTCCGGATGGCGGAGCTGCACGCGAAGGAGTCGCCGCAGCGGATCTGGGAGCTGGAGACGTACGGCGCGCTCTTCGACCGCACCAAGGACGGGAAGATCTCGCAGCGCAACTTCGGCGGCCACGAGTACCCGCGCCTGGCGCACGTCGGCGACCGGACCGGGCTGGAGCTGATCCGCACCCTCCAGCAGAAGATCGTGTCGCTCCAGCAGGAGGACAAGCGGGACCACGGCTCGTACGACGCCCGGATCAAGGTCTTCGCCGAGACCACGATCACCGAGCTGCTGCTCGACGGCGACCGGGTCGCGGGCGCGTTCGGCTACTACCGGGAGTCCGGCGAGTTCGTCCTCTTCGAGGCGCCGGCCGTGGTGCTGGCGACCGGCGGCGTCGGCCGCTCCTACAAGGTCACCTCCAACTCCTGGGAGTACACGGGGGACGGGCACGCGCTGGCCCTGCGCGCCGGGGCGACGCTGATCAACATGGAGTTCCTCCAGTTCCACCCGACCGGCATGGTCTGGCCGCCCTCGGTGAAGGGCATCCTGGTCACCGAGTCGGTGCGCGGCGACGGCGGCGTGCTGAAGAACTCCGACGGCAAGCGGTTCATGTTCGACTACGTCCCCGACGTCTTCCGCAAGCAGTACGCGGACAACGAGGCGGAGGCGGACCGCTGGTACAAGGACCCGGACAACAACCGGCGCCCGCCGGAGCTGCTGCCCCGCGACGAGGTGGCCCGGGCGATCAACAGCGAGGTCAAGGCCGGCCGGGGTACGCCCGCCGGCGGCGTCTACCTCGACATCGCCTCCCGGCTGCCGGCCGAGGAGATCCGTCGCCGGCTGCCGTCGATGTACCACCAGTTCAAGGAGCTGGCCGACGTCGACATCACGAAGGAGCCGATGGAGGTCGGGCCGACCTGCCACTACGTGATGGGCGGCGTCGAGGTCGACCCCGACAGCGGGGCGGCGTTCGGCCACGTGCGAGGGCTCTTCGCCGCCGGTGAGGTCTCCGGCGGGATGCACGGCTCCAACCGGCTCGGCGGCAACTCGCTGTCCGACCTGCTGGTCTTCGGCAAGCGCGCGGGCGGCCACGCCGCCACGTACGCCGACAGCCTGCCGGCGCGGCCGAAGGTGCACGTCGCCGCGGTCGAGGCGGCGGTGGAGACGGCGCTGGCGCCGTTGCAGCGCGACACCGGCGAGAGCCCGTACACCCTCCAGCAGGACCTCCAGGCGGTCATGGGCGACCTGGTGGGCATCATCCGGCGCGAGGGCGAGCTGGTCGACGCGCTGAGCCGGCTGGCGGAGCTGCGCGAGCGGGTGGCCAAGGTCAGCGCGGCCGGCGGTCGCCGCTACAACCCGGGCTGGCACCTGGCGCTGGACCTGCGCAACATGCTGGTGGTCTCGGAGTGCACGGCGAAGGCGGCGCTGGAGCGGCGGGAGTCGCGTGGCGGCCACACCCGGGAGGACCATCCGGCGATGGACCCGACGTGGCGCCGGGTCAACCTCGTCTGCTCGCTCGAGGGCGACACCGTCCGTCTGGATCGCAAGCCGCTGCCGAAGATGCGCGCGGAGCTGATCGGCCTCTTCGACCGCGCGGAGCTGGCCAAGTACCTCACGGACGAGGAGCTCGCCGAGTTCGACGCCCTCGCCGCGGACGCCGAGACCGAGAAGGAGCGCTGACGCAATGGGAAACCAGGACTCCGCGGCGCCCGGCAAGCCGGGCGCGAAGCGCCAGTTCCGCATCTGGCGCGGCGACGAGAGCGGCGGCGACCTGCAGGACTACATGGTCGAGGTGAACGAGGGCGAGGTGGTCCTCGACGTCATCCACCGGCTCCAGGCCACCGACGCGCCCGACCTGGCCTGCCGGTGGAACTGCAAGGCCGGCAAGTGCGGCTCCTGCTCGATGGAGATCAACGGCAAGCCGCGGCTGAGCTGCATGACCCGCATGTCCACCTTCGCGGAGGACGAGACGGTCACCGTGACCCCGCTGCGCACGTTCCCGGTCATCCGGGACCTGGTCACCGACGTCTCGTTCAACTACGAGAAGGCCCGGGAGACCCCCGCGTTCGCGCCCCCGGCCGACCTCGCCCCCGGCGACTACCGGATGCAGCAGGTCGACGTGGAGCGCTCGCAGGAGTTCCGCAAGTGCATCGAGTGCTTCCTGTGCCAGAACGTCTGCCACGTGATCCGGGACCACGAGGAGAACAAGCAGGCGTTCTCCGGTCCGCGATACTTCATCCGCGCCGCCGAGCTGGACATGCACCCGCTGGACGCGAAGACGGACCGCAAGGAGTACGCGCAGGCCGAGCAGGGCCTCGGGTTCTGCAACATCACCAAGTGCTGCACCGAGGTCTGCCCGGAGCACATCAAGATCACGGACAACGGGATCATCCCCATGAAGGAGCGGGTCGTCGACCGCAGGTACGATCCCCTCGTGTGGCTTGGTAGCAAGATCTTCCGGAGGGGTCAGGTGCCTCAGACCATCGTGACCAGCGGGCACGCCAGCGGTGCGGTGCACGGCAGCGCGGCCCACGGGGGCGTGCACTCGCACGCGGGCGGTTCGCACGACCCGCAGGCCGAGGTGCAGGCGCAGCGCGGCGTGAACTGGCACCGCGAGGTGCCGAAGCCGACGGCGCCGGCCGTGGACGACCACGGCAAGCTGCCGCTGACGGAGCTCACCTTCGACCGGGCGGCGGCGCCGTCGCCGTTCGGCGAGGACGTGAAGTTCCCGCTGCCTCCGGAACACCTGAACTTCGCCCACCCGGAGCAGGACAAGCACTGAGGGCACGGACGATGACGGGGGCCGCGGCTGATGCCGACGGCCCCCGTCCCGTTTCCGCCCGGTTGTCCGCTTCGGCTCAGCCGGGCGCGAGGATCGGGCGGAGGGCCGCCACGATGGGGGCGTCGGCGGGCAGCCAGGTGACGCTGTCCAGTTCGTCGGCGGAGAGCCAGCGCAGCGCCGAGTGCTCCAGCGCCTGCGGCTGGTCGCCGTGCAGCAGGCGGGCCGCGTACACCTTCAGCACGGAGCGGCCGTGCGCCATCCGGACGTTGCGGCCGACCCGGTCGCCGATCTCGACGCGTACGGCGAGTTCCTCGGCGCATTCGCGGGCGAGCGCGGCCGTCTCGCTCTCGCCCGGCTCCACCTTGCCGCCGGGGAACTCCCACATGCCCGCCACCTCGGGCGGCGCGGCCCGCGCGCAGGCGAGCACCCTGCCGTCGCTGATGATCGCCGCCCCGACGATCACCTTCGGATCCCGTCGTTCGGCCTGCCCGCCACCGTTAGCCCGTTCGGTCCGCACGGGCGTCCAGCGTGCCAGATCAATCGGCGGTTTGGGTAGCGTGGCCGACCGTCAGGGCAGGAGAACCCGGAAGTGTGGGCGTGGACACACCCACCGTGCGACGACAGACTAGAGGGCACCGACAAGACACGGGACGGCGACGATTTGGCCACAAGCCGGCAACGGCGCCTGGGAGGTGCGGTGATGCGCGTGCTGTTCAGCGGCCGGGCGAAGCACGACCAGCTCAGCGACGCCCTCACCCTGCTGACGGGTTGGACCCGGGAGGGTGAGCAGATCCGACGGACCCTGGCGATCGACGACACGCAGCACGCGGCCCTCACCGAACGGGTGAAGGTGGTCGCCGACGCGCTGCACCTGCGCCCCGAGATCAGCCGCCGCGCGGACCACACGCACATCAGGGTCGGCCACGGCAACGTCCCGCTCACCGAGCGCGAGGTCCTGCTCGCGGCGCGGATCGAGGACGCCTACCGCGCGGTCACCCAGCCCTGACGTCCCACCGAGCCCGGCGGCGCCCCTCGGGCGGCGCCCCGACGTGCGCCGGGCATCCTGGGAGAAAGCTGAGACTCCTGATGTTTCCCTGAAAGGTGCGTGGGTATCAATTCGGTGCGGGAGCAGACAACAGGCCCGCTTCGGACTGAACCTCTGATAACGCACTTTTTGGGAGCTGACATGAGCACGCCCACCATCAACCGCGTGAGCGACCACGTGGACCACGCCGGCCATCACGTCGAGCACGACGTCCGGCACCCGCACCGGCACGGCGACGAGACCAAGCCGTCGTGGAAGACCACCGAGCTGGCCGTCTACCTGCTCTCCGTGATCGGCGTGCTGATCGCCTCGAACGCCGTCGGCGACGGCGCCGCCGACAACGGCGGCGACTACTTCGCCGCCGACAAGGCCTGGTGGTACATCACCCTGCTCACCATCGGTTACCTCGTCAGCCGGGGCCTGGCCAAGTCCGGCAGCCGCACCCGCGACAACGACCCGCGCACCAGCCGCTGATTCGTCGCACTCCCCCCGGGGCAAGCCCCGCCGGCCGTCGTGCCGGCGGGGCTTGCCGCACGCCAACCCGTTACGCGGCGTCCTGCGGATACCAGCGCAGCTCGACGGAGTTGCCGTCCGGGTCCCGCACGTAGAGTGAGGTGGCGCTGCCCCGCGCGCCGAACCGCCCCACCGGCCCCTCCAGGACCGTGAACACCCCCGCGTCGACGACCTGCTGCCAGTCCAGCGGCTCCACCACCAGGCAGAAGTGGTCCACGTTGGACTCGCCCCGGTCGCGTCGGACGATGTCGATGATGGTCCCCGGGCTGACCCGTACGGAGGGGAAGGGGACCTTGCCGGCCCGCCACTCGTCGACCCGCACCGGGGCGAGACCCAGCACGTCGCAGTAGAAGCCCAGCGCCCGCTCGACGTCGGAGACGTTGAGCACCAGGTGGTCGAAGCCCGTGACCCGCACCGCCGGCTCGCCGCCGCCGGTTCGTACGCCCGGCGCGGAGACCTCCCCCAGCGGGGCGTCGGAGCCGGCGGGACGGTTGGTGACTGTCGTCGTTTCCATGCCCCTCACGATCCGCCGACCCGGCCCGCCGACCAAGACGCGATCGCACTACGATCGTTGATCCGGATTCAACGACGGGACCCCACGTGCTGGAACGCCACGAGCTGGAGACCTTCCTGACGCTCGCCGAGGAGCTGCACTTCGGCCGGACGGCCGAACGACTGCGGGTGACCACCGGGCGGATCAGCCACGTGGTCAAGAAGCTGGAACGCCGCATCGGCGCCCCGCTCTTCGCCCGCACGAGCCGGGTCGTGCAGCTCACCCCGATCGGCCGGCAACTCGCCGACGACCTGGCGCCGCTGGTCGCCGGCATGGACGACGCCGTACGCCGGGCCGTCGAGGCGGGGCGCGGCGTCACCGGGCTGCTGCGGGTCGCCTTCCTCGGCGAGTGGACCGCGCCGGTGCTGCTCAAGGCCGTCGCCCTGTTCGCGGAACGCCACCCGGACTGCCAGGTCGAGGTGCACGAGGTGCAGCTCTTCAACTCCCGGCCGAGCCTGGTGGACGGCTCGATCGACATCCTGATGGCCGCGTTCCCCTTCGACGGGATGGCCTGCGGGCCGGCGCTGCTGGAGGAGGCGCGGGTGCTGGCGGTGGCCGCGGGGCACCCGTTGGCCCGGCGGGAGTCGGTCTCCCTGGAGGTGCTCGGCGACCACCCGGTCGTGCAGTACCCGGCGGTGACCTCGGCGGAGTTCAAGCGCGACCGTACGCCCGAGCACACCCCGTCCGGGCGGCCGGTGCCGAAGGGGCCGGCGGGCAACACCTTCTCGGAGATGCTGACGCTGGTCGCGATGGGGCGGGGCGTGCTGCCCGTCGGCGAGCACACCCGGCGCTACTACCCGCGCCCCGACGTGGCGTACGTGCCGATCCACGACGCGCCGCCGATCCACCGGGGCCTGGTCTGGCGGGAGAGCAACACCACCGCCCGGGTCCGGGAGTTCGTCCGGGCCGCGACCGACGCGAACGGCCGCTGACCCCGCGCCGAGTTCCACCATCCGCGATTGATCTTGGGGCTGGCGGGCCCGGCCTACCGTGAGGGACATGGCCAACGCGACGTACGACCGCAAGGAGCAGTTCCAGCAGATCCAGAGCGGCCTGCTCCAGGGAGAACAGATCATCGCCGTCTACGACGCCGTCGGCACGGGCACCGGCTTCATCGGCCTGACCGACCGGCGCGTGATCATCCAGGACCGCTCCTTCGTCGGCAAGCGGTACGCCATCACCAGCATCCCGTACTCGAAGATCACGAGCGTCAGCGTGGTCAGCAACAAGTCCTGGGGCGGGTCGTTCTTCTCCACCGGCGCGATCGCGATCCACGTCGGCACCCACACCTACGAGGTGGAGTTCCGTGGCGCCCAGAAGAGCCACCACGTGCACAACGTGATCCTGCACCACATCAGCTGAGCCGGTCGGCGCGCTCCAGCAGGGCCCGGCGCTCCGCCCCGGAGTGCGCGTCGGCCGCCCGCCGGAACAGCGCCGCGGCCCGGGCGCGGTCGCCCTGCCGGGCGGTCAGCTCGGCCTCGGCGGCGACGGCGAGGGGATAGCCGTCCAGCGCCCCGCCGGCCCGGGCGGCGGCGAGCAGCGCCAGCCCCGCCGCCGGCCCGTGCGCGTAGCCGTGGGCGACCGCGCGGTTCAGCTCGATCACCGGGGACGGCCGGCACCGGGCGAGCCGGTCGTACGCCTCGGCGATCGCGCCCCAGTCGGTGGCCTCCACCGACGCCGCCGTGGCGTGGCACGCGGCGATCCGGGCCTGGAGGGCGTACGGGCCGTCCGGCGCGGTCCGGGCGAGCACGGCGAGCCCCTCGGCGATCGCGGCGTCGTCCCAGCGCGACCGGTCCTGCCGGTCGAGCGTGAGCAGGTTGCCGTCGCGGTCGCGGCGGGCCCTCCGGCGGGAGTGCTGGAGCAGGAGCAGGGCCAGCAGGGCGGCCACCTCGGGCTCGGCCGGCATCAGCCGGTCGAGCAGCCGGGCCAGGCGGATCGCCTCGTCGGCGAAGGCCGGCTCGCCGTCGGCGTCGTAGCCCCGCGTGAAGAGCAGGTACAGCACGGCGAGGACGCCGGGGAGCCGCTCGGCGAGCATCGGGCCGGTCGGCACCCGGTAGGGGATGCCGGCGGCGGCGATCTTCGTCTTCGCCCGGGTCAGCCGCCGGGTCATGGTCGACTCGGTGACGAGGAAGGCCCGCGCGATGTCCGCGGTCGGCACCCCGCAGACCGTACGCAGCGTCAGGGCGACCCGCGCCTCCAGCGACAGGGCCGGGTGGCAGCAGGTGAAGACGAGCCGCAGCCGGTCGTCCACGAACTCCTCCTCCCCCACGGGTCCGGGCGCCGGCCCGGCCGGCGTGAGCACGGCCAGCTCACGCAGCTTCCGCCGCTCCACCGAGGCGCGCCGCAGCACGTCGACCGCGCGGTTACGGGCCACCGTCGCCAGCCAGCCGCCCGGGTTGGCGGGCACCCCGTCGGCCGGCCACCGCGTCAGCGCGAGCGCCAGCGCCTCCTGGGCGCAGTCCTCCGCCAGGGCCCAGTCGCCGGTCACCCGGATCAGTGACGCGACGATCCCGGCGTACGACTCCCGGCTCGCGGCGGCGACGGCGTCGGCCACCGCGAGCCGGTCCACGACCGCGTCGGCCGCCACGAGCCGGTCCACGACCGCGTCGACCGCCACCGGCCGGTCCACGACCGCGTCGACCGCCGCGAGCCGGGCGTCGAGGGCGTCGGCCGCCACCGGCCGGTCCACGACCGCGTCGGCCGCCGCGAGCCGGGCGTCGAGGGCGTCGTCAGGCATCCAGGCTGACGACCGGGCGAAGCTCCAGCCGCCCCTGACGGGCCATCGGGTGGGCGCGGGCCACCTCGATCGCCTCGTCGAGATCGGCGCATTCCAGCAGGTCGAAGCCCACGATGACCTCCTTGGTCTCGGCGAACGGACCGTCGGAGACCAGCAGTTCGCCGTTGCGGACGCGGACCGTGGTGGCCGCCGTCGTGTCGGCGAGGGCGTCGCCCGTCAGCCGCCGGCCCCGGGCGTCGTTCTCCGCCACCCACTGTTCGATGTCCGGCCAGTCCGCCCGGTCGGTGTCCGGCTCGCTGTCGCTGCAGACGAACATCAGGTACTTCATCGCGTGCTCCTCGGTGTCGGGTTCTCACCAGGGTGACGAACGGGCGGCCCGGATCCGGACAGTCCCGGCCGGAAATCTTCAGACCTTCCGCCGGCAGGCGGAAGCCGGGACCGTCACGGCCGTCGGTCGCCCGAGCCGCCGACGCACGCCCGCCAGCCACCGAAGCACGCCCCACCACGCCCGCCGACCATCAAGGTACGCCGCACCACGCCCCCGACCACCAAGGCAGGACCCGCCGCGCCCGCCAACCACCCAGGCACGCCACACCACGCCCGCCGACCACCGAGGCAGGACCCGCCGCGCCCCGCGAGTGGAACACCATGGGTGTCACGGGCCGTCTTTGACACCCGTGGTGTTCCACTCGTCAGCGGCGAGGCCGAGCGGGCGACGCCGAGCGGGCGACGGGTGAGCGGGCGGCGGGTGAGGGCGGGGCGGAGAAGCTGCGGCGGGCCGACGGGAAGCCCTCAGCCTTCGCGCCGCCAGAACTGCCGGGGAGCGAAGCCCTCGCGTCGCAGCCAGTGTTCGGTGTAGACGACGCGTTCCGCCTCGACCACCACGAGCGTGTCGCGGGGCGGCTCGGCGAGCGAGCCGCCCCGCTCGACGTGCTCGTTCTCCCAGCGGAACGCCGACCAGTAGTGCGCCCGCTCCGGGTCGTCCGGCCCGAGCACCCGGGCCGTGCCGAAGATCTGCGCGCCACGGCTGCTGGCCAGCCCCACCAGCGGGGCGAAGACGCCGATCGACACCCGCGGGTCGGCGGCGACGTTGCGCATCTTCGGCGACCCCGGCGCGGCGGTGAACAGCACCGCGAAGCCCAGCGGGTGGTACCGCACCGGCGTGGCGAGTGGCCCGTCCGGGCCGGCGGTGGCGAGCACGCACATGTTCTGCGACGACAGCAGGTTGAGGATGCGTTCCTCCAGCCGTTCGCGGGGCAGGCGTCCGGTGGGTCTGGGCGCGGCCAGCCACGGGTTGGTCGACGGCATCGTCACTCCTCACTGCTGGTCGAGCAGGAACGGCGCGCCCGGGCAGCTCGGGCACACGAAGACGCGCAGCGCGCCGTGCCGGCCCACGACCACGCCGGTCGGCTCGTCGGCGTCGGGGTCCGGCGCGCCGTCGGCCCGCGTCGGCCGCCACCGCTCCGCCCCGCGCTCGGACGAGTCGACGACGAGGGCCAGCGTGGTGGGGCCGGCGCAGCGCGGGCACGGCGTCGGGTGCAGGTCCGTGAGGCTCCAGTCGGCGTAGCCGCCGACCTTCCAGCCCGGCGCCAGGAAGGTGGCGACGTAGTCGTCGTCCTCCGCCGCCAGCCTCCGCAGGTCGGCCGGCAGCTCCTCCGGGTACGGGTACTCGACGACCTGTTCCGGGTGCAGCCGGCACGGCCGTGGCACGTACCCGTCGACGCCGACCTCGCCGCGCGGCGGCTCGGCGAGCAGGTCGGTCAGCTCCGCCTCCCGCCGCCAGCGCAGCTGCACAGTCGGCCCCCACGGGCCCTCGGGGTGCTCGAACGGGCACCACAGCACCTGCAACAGGTCCGCCCCGCCGGGGCGGGGCAGGTCGGGGACGTCCGGCGCGCGCAGCTGCGCCAGCGCGACCATCGGATTCGGTACGGGGTGCGGCCGCGGCACGTACCGGTAGCCGACGACCGGGCCGCCGTCGCGCGAGCCCCAGCCGACGAAACCCGGGCCGACCAGGGCGGCGATCTCCTCGTGCAGCTCCATCTCGCCCTCGGCCAGGACGTGCCGCTGCCGGCGCCCGCGTTCCGCCGCCCGCAACCGGGTCGCCAGCTCGACCGGGATCGGCACCTCCTCCCGCACGGTGTGCGGCGTGTCGCAGGTGGGCCAGGGCTCGTCGGCCGGCCAGAGCAGTGGCCCGCCGACGTGGCTGTCGACGGCCGTGACCGCCCCGGGGCGCGGGTGCAGCCGGGTGGCCGTCCGGCCGAGCTGCTCCAGGCCGGGATAGCCGGCGAGCGCGTCCGGCGGAAGAGGCGGGGTGATCATGGCGAGATCGTAGGCGGTCGACGGCTGCCCGGTCAGACGGCGCTCGGGCGGGCCGGGTCGAGGCGCTCGCTGACCCCCGCCCCGTCCAGCGCCTCGATCAGGGCAGCGGTGCCCCGGATCATCTTCAGCTCCACCTCGGCGGGATGCAGGGGCACGAGCGCGAGGAGGGAGATTTCCTTACCACCGTCGGTCGTGACGATGCGGGCCTCCGGTCGGCAGTGGAGCATCGGGGTGACCACCACGCCGGCGGACGGGGTGTCCGACGCGTAGGGCTCGGCCGGGTCGCCGTTGGGCACCGAATGCCACTCGCCGATCCAGGTGTCGTACCGGTGCGGCAGGCGGGCGGTCTCCTTCAGAATCCCCACCCGGCCAGTACGCGGACCCGTCGCCGACCGGCCGGAATCCAGCGGCCAGTGGGCCGGCAACGACATCGTCAGTTCGGCGTACGGGCTCACGCCCGCGCCTGCCGGCACCCTCATCGGCAGGTCGCTAATGCCGGACGTGACGAGGGTGAGCCACGGCCGCTCCTCGGTCGGCCGCACGACGCCGGCCACCACCGGTCGGCACCCCCAGGCCCCGCACGGCCACCGCGTTGGTGGCGCCGAGGCCGTACCCTCTGGCACGTGAAGACCATAATGGTGATCATCGGGATCGTCGTGGTGCTCGCCGCGCTGGCGTTCGCCGTCGTGGGCCGGCGGGACCGACGGCGGCTGTCCTCCCCTGAGGACTCCGCCGCCGCGCGCGACGCGGCCGCCACGCAGGAGCGGTACGCGGCGGAGCGCCACGGCGTCCAGGGGGAGGTGTGGCGGCGCGGTCAGGTGGGCGGTGGCTGAGCCGGTCCGGTTACCCGGGGCTCGGTGGCGGCCCGCCTCCTGCCCAGCCGCCATCCCGCCGCCGTCCACGACGCCCCCCAGAGCAGGAAGAACGGCGACCACAGCAGCAGATCCCAGCGCGCGAGTTCGCGGGCCAGCGCCGCGTGCCCGGCCGGCGGCGGGCGTACCCCGGTCAGCAGCAGCGTGTCGCCGACGAAGCCGAACCCGAGCACCCCGATCGACCGCGCGATCATGAAGGCCCCCAGCGTCCACGCGACCGTGAGCAGCAGGCGGCGCGGCAGGGCGGCCCGCCACGGGCGCAGGGTGGCCAGCGCGACCACGACGCCGACCGCCGCGGCGGCGGCCAGCGCCCAGTGGCTCGCCACGAACATCGGGTCCCGGGCGAGCAGCCGCTCCCGCAGTTCCGGCGGGAGCGGGTCCTTGTCGGCCAGCGCGTTGGCGCCGAGCGCCTGCGCGAGCTTCATCGACCCGTAGGCCGTGGCGCACGCCGCCGCCCCGTACGCGCCCCATCGGGCGCGATCAGGCCGGGACACGTCTGGTCGACTTCGCATAGGACCGGATCGTCTCCAGGAGCAGCCCGATCGCGACGAGCCCGACGAGCCCGTGGTACCACTGCCAGCCCACACCGATGCCGACGAACCCGTCCACCGCCATGATCAACGCGCCGGAGCCGCCGGCCAGCAGCATGCCGGCGAGCACCAGCAGCATCAGGGGGCGCGGCACCCTGCGCCCCGGCGTCGTGACGGTGGCGACGGCGAGGCAGGCGGCCAGCAGCCCGGACGCCGCCGCCGACCACTGCGCGACGGCCACGTCCATCACGTCGCGGGCGTAGCTCTCGTGCTCGGCCGCCGACACGACCGGGCCGCCCGGAAACCCGAGCCGGGCCTCCGCGGCGAAGACGGCCTTTCCCACGGCGTACGCGAGGAACAGCGCCGCCACGGCGTACGCGGGCCATCTCCGGCCGCGAACATGATCGTCCATGCCTGCGACCGTAGCGACGCGGGCCGGTCGCCCCACTCCCGTGGCCGGGGGATCCGTCTCCCCCGTTGAGGGGATCAGCCGAGGGACGCCCCGACGTGCCGTGCGACCGGCATGCCCCGGACCCGGGGGCGTGACAGCGGGAGCACGGGCCGGACCGGCCGCCGCCGGCCGGACGCCTAGGATGCCGCCCGTGGGGTTGCGCCTTCTCGCCATCGGCGGACTGCTCTGCGGCGTTCTCGGTTGCCTGGGCGTCTGCGCCGCCCTGGTGGCGTGGGCGGTGAACTCCTCGAGGCGGAGGTGACGGCCGTCGGCCCGGCCGGGCAGGGGGCGACCCGGCCGTTGCCCGGGCCGGTCCGCGTCCGGCCGAGGCGGCGACGACCACCCGGCGGAAGAGCGGCGGCGGGTGTGGGCGCGCCGGCCCGTCAGCCCTGCCCGTCGCGGGGCCGCAGGCCGCGCAGTGCCGTGTCCACCACCTGGTCGGCGTACTCGGGGGTCAGCGGCCCGGTGCGCTGGAGCCACCGGTTGAGCACCGGCCCGAACAGCAGGTCGACGGCCACGTCGAGGTCGACGTCCTCGGCCAGCTGGCCCGCCCGCTGGGCGGCGCGCAGGCGCGCCTTCTTGATCTCCCGCATGGGCCCGTCCAGCCGCTCCGCGTAGTCGGCGGCCAGCGCGGGGTCGTGGACGACCTCGGTGTGCAGGGCGCGCATGGGCAGGTCGTAGCGCGGCTCGTTCAGCTCGGCGACGGTGGCCCGCAGGACCAGCTTCAGGTCGGCTGCCAGGTCGCCGGTGTCGGGCAGGGCGACGCTCTGCTCGTCCTGCCCGTCCGCGGCGAGGGCGAGGAAGGCGTCGAACAGCAGCGCGCCCTTCGACGGCCACCAGCGGTAGATGGTCTGCTTGCCGACGCCGGCTGCGGCGGCGATCCCCTCGATGCTGAGCTTCGCGTAGCCCAGCTCGCCGACGAGATCGAGGGCGGCGGTGAGGATGGCGCGCCGCGCCGTCTCGCTGCGGCGGCTGGAGTCCGGGGCGACCTTCTGCTTGGGCACGGAGACAACCTAGCAAAGACGAGACGGTCCGTCTTGACAGCCGTGCCAAGCCGAGTAGAGTCACTTCCATCAGCAAGACGAGACGGTCCGTCTCGCTAACGGGGAGGAAACCCTGATGGAAGCCTTAGCCACCACCACGTCCCGGGTCTGGTTCGTCACGGGGGCCAGCCGCGGTCTCGGTCGCGCCTTTACGGAGGCCGCGCTCGCCGCCGGTGACCGCGTGGCCGGCGCGGCCCGCGACGTGACGCCGCTCGACGACCTCGCCGCCCGGCATCCCGGCAGCCTGCTGGCGCTGCCCCTGGACGTCACCGACCGCGCGGCGGTCTTCGACGTCGTCGACCGGGCGGTCCGGCACTTCGGCCGGCTCGACATCGTCGTGAACAACGCCGGGTCGCTCCACTCCGGAATGGTCGAGGAGTTCACCGAGGCCGAGGCCCGCGCCCAACTGGACCTCAACTTCTTCGGCGCGCTCTGGGTCAGCCAGGCCGTCCTGCCGCACCTGCGGGCCCAGGGCAGCGGTCACCTCGTGCAGATCTCCAGCATCGGCGCCCTCGGCGGGTTCCCCAGCACGGGGCTCTACAGCGCGAGCAAGTTCGCCCTGGAGGGCATGAGCGAGGCGCTGGCGGCGGAGGCCGCCGGGTTCGGCGTCAAGGTCACCATCGTCCAGCCGGGCGGCTACTGGACTGACCTCTACACCAGCAGCAGGGCGACCACCCCGAACCCCGTCTACGACTCGCTGCGCGAGGAGCTGGCCAGGCAGTGGGCGGACGGGTCGGTCGACAGCGAGCCGCACCTCGCCGCCGAGGCCGTGATGAAGCTGGTCGCCAGCGACGACCCACCGCTGCGGCTCCTGCTCGGCAGCATGGTCTACGACGTCGCCTTCGACATCTCGAAGCGGCGCATGGAGACCTGGGCGGCCTGGGAAGAGGTGAGCCGCGCCGCCGAGAAGGCGGTGCCGGCGCCCGGGACGAAGTGACGTGAGCGGCAGCCGCTGACCACCGTGCCTCTCCCCTGCTCGTCGGTCGCGGAATGACTTGGGGCATGCTGGCCGCGAACGGCCGGTGCGGCATCGGCCTCGCGAGCTCTGGGGGAAGACATGGCGGTCACCGCCGACGATCTCGACGCGACCTTGTCCAGCCTCGTCGCCTGCCTGCGGCCGGCGACCGGACTGGACTGGTCCGCGCCGGCCGACGGTCTGGAGTGGGACTGCTGGCACACCGCCGAGCACATCGGCGACTGCCTGCTGTCGTTCGCGGGCCAGCTCGTGGCCCGGCCGGAGGGGCGCTTCGTGTGCTTCATGGCCTCCGCCGACAAGGACGCACCCGCCGAGCAGATGCTGGAGTTCGCCGAGGCGGGTGGCCGCATCCTGGCGGCCACCGTCCGCGCGTCCGGGCCGGACGTCCGGGCCTACCACCCCAGCGGTCGGGCCGATCCGGAGGGCTTCGCCGCCATGGGGTGCGCGGAGGCGTTGCTGCACGGTGACGACATCGCCCGGGGCCTGGGCCTCGCCCTCGACCCGCCGCGCGAGGTGTGCGCGCGGGTCCTCGCGCGGCTGTTTCCCGAGGCGGCGCGGGAACTGACCAACGTCGACCCGTGGGCCGCGCTGCGCTGGGCCACCGGCCGGATCGAGCTGCCGGGGCGCCCTCGGCTCGACCAGTGGCACTGGCGCGGCGCCCCGCTGGGCGAGTAGGCCAGCGAGCCGCGCTCCGGATCGGAAGCGTGGAGGAGCCGGCCCCCGCCATGACGGCCACCGACGACCCGGGCCCGATCCGCGCCGGCATCGCAGTAGCCGATCCCGTCACCTCGCGCCCGGGCGGCCGGGCGGCCGGGCGGCCGGCACATCCTGCCGACGCGGAGACGGGCCGGGCTCAGACGTTGAAGCGGAACTCCACCACGTCGCCGTCCTGCATCACGTACTCCTTGCCCTCGATGCGGACCTTGCCCGCCGCCTTGGCCGCCGCCATCGATCCCGCCGCGACCAGGTCGTCGTAGGAGACCACCTCGGCCTTGATGAATCCGCGCTGGAAGTCGGAGTGGATCACCCCGGCGGCCTCCGGCGCGGTCGCGCCGACCGGGATCGTCCAGGCCCGCGCCTCCTTGGGGCCGGCGGTGAGGTACGTCTGGAGCCCGAGCGTGCGGAAGCCGACCCGGACGAGCTGGTCGAGGCCCGGCTCGGGCTGCCCGATCGACTCCAGCAGCTCGCGGGCCTCCTCCTCGGGCAGGTCCACCAGCTCGGACTCGATCTTGGCGTCCATGAAGACGGCCTCGGCGGGGGCGACCAGGGCGCGCAGCTCGTCGAGGAACTCGGCGTTGCCCAGCTCGGCCTCGTCGACGTTGAAGACGTAGAGGAAGGGCTTCGTGGTGAGCAGGTGCAGCTCGCGCAGGTGCTCCAGCTCGATGCCCGCGTCCTTGGCGCCCGCGTAGAGGGTGACGCCGGTGTCGAGCAGCTCGACGGCCTGCTTGGCGGCGGTCACCGCCGCGACCCGGTCCTTGCGGAGCTTCGCCTCCTTCTCCAGCCGCGGCACCGCCTTCTCCAGCGTCTGGAGGTCGGCGAGGATCAGCTCGGTGTTGATCGTCTCGATGTCGTCGGCCGGGGAGACCTTGCCGTCGACGTGCACCACGTTCGGGTCGGAGAAGGCCCGGACGACCTGGCAGATCGCCGAGGCGTCGCGGATGTTGGCCAGGAACGCGTTGCCCCGGCCCTGCCCCTTGGAGGCGCCGCGCACGAGGCCGGCGATGTCGACGAACGACACGGGGGCGGGCAGCACCTTCTGCGAGCCGAAGATCTCGGCGAGCTTGTGCAGCCGCTCGTCGGGCAGCCCGACGACGCCGACGTTGGGCTCGATCGTCGCGAACGGGTAGTTCGCCGCGAGCACGTCGTTCTTGGTCAGCGCGTTGAACAGGGTGCTCTTGCCGACGTTGGGCAGGCCGACGATGCCGATGGTGAGACTCACGACGAGCCAGCTTACGCCGGTGCCGCCCCACCCCGGCACGCGGTGCGTCGTCGCCAGGTCAGGCAATACCGGATCTTGGCACGAAACGGCCCCCGGAGGGGCGCCACCGTGCCAAGATCGGCAGCGGTGGCCGGCTCAGGTGAGCAGGCGCGGCGCGATCGGGGTCTCCCGGACGGTGCCGTCCTCGGCGCGGCTGACCTCGTACGCGGAGACGCCCTCGCGGTCCGCGACCGCCTCGACCAGCCGGGCGCCCCGGTAGAGCAGGCCGGTGCCGTCGTCGGTGCAGTACGCGGTCGGCAGCGTGCCGTCGCCGACCAGCCGGTGCATCAGCGGCCGGCGCTGGCCCTCGCTGTCGTAGTGCACGCCGTTGCCGTAGGGCAGCCAGCCGAGCCCGTCGGTGAAGCCGCGCAGGGTGGTGCCGAAGCTGTCGGTGGCGCCGCCGGCGTGCCAGCAGATCGAGCCGGCGGAGACCCCGCCGAGCACGACGCCGGCCTCCCAGCACTCCCGCAGGATCTCGCCGAGGCCGTGCACCCGCCACACCGCGCAGAGGTTGGCGACGCTGCCGCCACCCACCCAGACGACGTCCTGCGCGAGCAGGTGGGCGCGGACGTCGTCGACGTTCGGCATCGGGAAGAGCGCGAGGTGCGACATCCGGAACCGGCTGCCGGCGAACGCCTCGTAGACCCTGGCCAGCGTGGTCGGCTGGTCTCCCTCGGCCTGGTTGAGGAAGCAGATCCTCGGCTCGGCCCCGGCCCCGGCCAGCTCGGCGGCGAGGTCGAAGACGGGGTTGACCCGGCGGGGCTCGCCGGCGCGGCGCGGCGCGGTGATGCCCATGCTGGTGGCGAGGATGGTCGGTTCGCTGGCGGGCACGGTCGTCCTTCCCTTGGGATCGCGCTGCCCATCCTGCCGCGCCGACCGCCGGCCACGAACGCGGGGCACGCCGGCGGTCGGCCCCGAACGCGCAGCCGCGCCGGCGGTCAGTCGCGGGGGCCGGGCTGGCGCGGGACGACCGGCTCGATCCGCAGGACGCCCGGGCCCAGCTCCCCGGCGGCGGCGAGCGGCAGCGTGAAGCGCGCCTCGGCGGCCGGGCCGGCCGCGTAGGACTCGCGGAGCATCCAGCGCACCTCGTCGGCCGTCCAGCCCAGCCCCGGGCGGCCGGCGATCTCCCGGAGCAGGCGCAGCGCCGCCCGGGTGTCGTCGTCGTAGAAGCGCATGCACCAGTGGTGCACCCACATGCCCAGCGCCCGGAGCCCGTCGGCGTCCAGCGAGCGCACCAGCCGGCCGCAGGCGGTGTCGCCGAACGCCCGCCCCGGGTCACCGGCCCGGTCCCGCTCGATGGCGCCGACGGCGGCCGGGGCGACCGCCCGCATCCGGTCGTAGAAGCCCTGCACCACCGCGCCGTCCAGCGGGGGGTGCCCGTCCCGTGTCGACGCCGCTTCCCGACCCGCCACGCTCGCCATTGCCGCACCCCTTCTTGAGTTGGTGGCCGGACGGTACCGGCCACAACCGACACTTTCGGCGCCGGGCGTCCCGTTCCCACCGGTACGACCACGTCCGATTCCCGCGAGCCGGGGGCTCCGGGCAGGGGCATCATCGGTGGTGTGGAACTGGACTTCGAGCGCTGCTACCGGGCCGTCGACAGCCGCGACCAGCGGTTCGACGGCTGGTTCTACACCGGCGTGACCTCGACCGGGATCTACTGCCGGCCGTCCTGCCCGGCGACGACGCCGAAGCGGCAGAACGTCCGGTTCTTCCCGTCGGCCGCGGCGGCCCAGGGCGCGGGGCTGCGCGCCTGCCGCCGGTGCCGGCCGGACGCCGCCCCGGGCTCCCCGCAGTGGGACGTCCGGGCCGACGTGGTCGCCCGGGCCATGCGGCTGATCGCCGACGGGGTGGTCGACCGGGACGGGATTCCGGGGCTGGCCGCCCGGCTCGGCTACACCGAGCGGCACCTGCACCGGATGCTGCGGGCGGAGATGGGCGCCGGCCCCCTCGCGCTGGCCCGGGCGCAACGCGCGCAGACCGCCCGCACGCTGATCGAGACCACCGGCCTGGGCATGGCGGAGATCGCGTTCGCCGCCGGCTTCGGCAGCGTCCGGCAGTTCAACGACACGGTCCGGGAGGTGTACGGCAGGGCCCCGTCCGAGCTGCGCAGCGCCCGCGGCCGGTGCCACGCCCCGGGCGGGGCGGGCACGATCACGCTGCGGCTCGCGTACCGTCCGCCGCTGCACGCGGGGGCGCTGCTGGACTTCCTCGCGCTGCGCGCGCTGCCCGGCGTCGAGGAGGTGCGCGACGGGTCGTACCGCCGGGGCCTGCGGCTGCCGCACGGCCCGGGCGAGGCGACCCTGACCCCGGCGGACGGGCACGTGAGCGCCACCCTGCGGCTGACCGACATGCGTGACCTGGCTCCGGCGGTGGCCCGCTGCCGGCGCCTGCTCGACCTCGACGCCGACCCGACCGCCGTCGACGGCACCCTCGCCGCCGAGCCGGCCCTGGCCGGGGCGGTCGCCGCCGAGCCGGGGATCCGCCTGCCCCGCTCGGTCGACGGCTTCGAGATGGCCCTGCGCGCGATCGTCGGCCAGCAGGTCTCCGTGCGCTCGGCCCGCACCACCATCGCCCGCCTGCTGACCCACCTCCGCCCGCCCGCGCCCGAGGGCTCCGACGCGGCGGTGCCGTGGCTGGCCGGCTTTCCCACGGCGGAGGAGGTGCTGGGGGTGCCGGACGAGGTGTTCGGGATGCCGGCGGCGCGCCGGGACACAATCCGCGCCCTGGCCGGAGCCGTCGCCGACGGATCGCTCGATCTCGCGCCGGGCGGGGACCGGACGGAGACCGTGCGGCGGCTGCTGGCGCTGCCCGGGATCGGCCCCTGGACGGCGGGCTACGTCGCGATGCGCGCCCTCGGCGACCCGGACGTCCTCCTCCCCACCGACCTGGCGGTGCGCCGGGGCGCCGCCGCCCTGGGCCTGCCCGACGACCCGAAGACCCTCGACGCGTACGCCGACCGCTGGCGCCCCTGGCGCTCGTACGCGGTGATCCGACTCTGGAGAGCAGCATGACCATGAACGACAGCACCGTCGTCGACACCCCGATCGGGCCGCTCAGCATCGTGGCCGGCCCGGACGGCCAGGTCCGCGCGGCGGGCTTCACCGGCGACCCCGAGCACCTCCTCCCCCTGGTGCACCCGACGCTGCGGGCGCCCCTGCGGCGCCGGGCGGACCTGGGGGCGGTCACCGCCGCCGTGACCGCCTACTTCGGCGGCGAGTTGACCGCGATCGACGACCTGCCGGTGCAGCAGCACACCGACGGCGTCTTCATGGCGCACGCCTGGCGGGTGCTGCGGGAGGTGAAGCCGGGCGACCCGGTGACCTACACGGCCTACGCCGGGCTGGCCGGTCGTCCCGCGGCCGTACGCGCCGCCGCGGCGGCCTGCGCCCGCAACGCGGCAGCGCTCTTCGTCCCGTGCCACCGGGTGCTGCGCACCGACGGGACGCTCGGCGGCTACCGTTGGGGGCTGGACGTGAAGAAGTGGCTTCTCGGGCATGAGCGGGCGTGACGGGAAGCTGACAGCGGCGTGACTCACGTTTGACGCTACCGTCGGGTAGTGCCTGCGGCGAGCGACGGCAACCCCGCTCCCGGGGTCGAGGCCGGCCCGCATCCGCTGCACGGCCTCTGGCGGCTGCGCCACTACCTGCGTCCCCACGCGGCCGAGTTCGGCTGGCTGCTGCTGGCCGGGCTCGCCGCCACCGGGGCCGGCATCGCCGTACCGCTGGTCACGCAGCGGGTCGTGGACGGCCCGGTGGCCCGCCAGGATCCGGCCGGGCTGCTCCGGCTGGCCGGGCTGGCGCTGCTGCTCGGCCTGGTCGAGGCGCTGCTGATCTTCATCCGGCGGTGGGTGCAGTCGTCGTCCTCGATGCGGATCGAGGCGGCGATCCGCGCCGACGTCTACGCCCACCTGCAACGGCTGCCGGCCGGCTTCCACGACCGGTGGCAGTCGGGGCAGCTGCTGTCCCGGATCACCAGCGACCTGTCGGTGCTGCGCCGCTTCCTCTCCTTCGGCCTCTTCTTCCTGGTCCTCAACCTGGTGACCTACCTGGCCGTGGTGGTGCTGCTGGTCCGGCTGCACCCCGCGCTGGGGCTGCTGGTGGCGGCGAGCGCGGTCCCACTGTTCCTGATCACCCGGCGCTTCGCCCGGCAATACCACGCCGCGTCCCGCCGGATGCAGGACCAGCAGGGCGACGTGGCCACGCTGGTCGAGGAGACCGCCCAGGGGCTGCGCACCATGAAGGCGTACGGTCGGGCGCCGGAACTGGCCGCCCGGTTCGCCGTCGACGCCCGGGCGCTGCACGACACCGGGGTCGGCAAGGGCCGGCTGCTGGCCCGCACCTCCGCCCTGCTCGACCTGGTGCCGAACCTGACCCTGGGCGTGGTGCTGGTGGCCGGCGCGGCGGCCGCCGCCCGTGGCGTGCTGACCATCGGCGAGCTGGTCGCGTTCGTCAGCCTCCAGCTGATGCTGATCTGGCCGGTGCAGTCGCTGGGCTGGATCATCGCCAACGGCCAGGAGGCGGCGACCGCCGCCGACCGGGTCCTCGACGTGCTGGACACCCCGCCCGCCATCGTGGACGCCCCGGGCGCCCTCGCCCCGCGCCGCGCCCAGGTGCGCGGCCGGCTGCGCTTCGAGGGGGTCTCGTTCCGCTACCCGGGGACCGCGGCGCCGGTGCTGCGCGGCGTCGACCTGACCGTCGAGCCGGGCGAGACCGTGGCGCTGGTCGGCGCGACCGGCAGCGGCAAGAGCACCCTGCTCTCCCTGGTGCCCCGGCTGCACGAGGTGACCGGCGGCCGGATCACCCTGGACGGGCACGACCTGCGCGAGCTGCGGCTGTCCGCGCTGCGCCGGCTGGTCGGGGTCGCCTTCGAGGAGCCGACGCTGTTCTCCATGTCGGTGTGGGAGAACCTCACCCTGGGCCGGCCGGAGGCCGGGGAGGACGAGGTCCGGGCCGCGCTCGCGCTGGCCCAGGCGGAGTTCGCGTACGAGCTGCCGTGGGGGCTCGCCACCCGGGTCGGCGAGCAGGGGCTGTCGCTCTCCGGCGGGCAACGCCAGCGGCTCGCGCTGGCCCGGGCGGTGCTCGGGCGGCCGGCCCTGCTCGTGCTGGACGACCCGCTCTCCGCGCTCGACGTGCACACCGAGGCGCTGGTGGAGGCCGCGTTGAAGCGGGTGCTGCGGGACGCCACCGCGCTGCTGGTGGTGCACCGGCCCTCCACGATCGCCCTCGCCGACCGGGTGGCGCTGCTGGAGGGGGGTCGGATCACCGCCGTCGGGCGGCACTCCGACCTGCTCGCCGACGTGCCGGCGTACCGCGCGGTGCTCTCCGCCGAGCCGGCCCCCGCGCCGCCCGACGACCGCGGCCTGGTGCGGTCGTGACCGGCGGGGCCGACCTCACCCGGTGGCGCGGGATCGCCACCGACCCGGACGCCGACCGCAGCCGGGCCGAGGACACGGCGCCGGAGGCGGTGGCCCGGCTCCGGGCCCGCAGCCGCGTGCTGCTGCGCGACCTGCTGCGCCCGCACCGGCGCCGGCTGGGGCTGGCCGTCGCGCTGCTGCTCGGCCAGAACGCGGCGGCGATGGCCGGGCCGTACCTGGTGATGCTCGGCATCGACCGGGCGATCGCGCCGCTGCGGGCCGGCGAGCCCGGCCCGTTGCTGGCGGTCGCCGCCGCGTTCGCCGTCGCCACCGCCGTCGAGTACGCGGCCCGCCGGGGCTTCCTCACCCTCTCCGCCCGGATCGGCCAGGCCGTCCTGCTCGACCTCCGCCAGCGGGTGTACGGGCACTTCCTGCGCCTGTCGGTGGCCTTCCACGAGCGGTACACCTCGGGCCGGATGGTCTCCCGGCTCACCAGCGACCTCGACGCGATCGGGGAGCTGGTCGGCGGCGGCATCGACGGCCTGGTGCTGGCGGTGCTGTCGATCCTCTCGGTGGCCGCCATCCTGCTCTGGCTGGACCTGCCGCTGGCCGCGGCGACCCTGCTCGCGTTCCCGTTCCTGTTCTGGCTGTCGCGCTGGTTCGCGCGCGCGTCGGCGCACGCGTGGCGGCGCACCCGGGAGACGATGGCCCTGGTCATCGTCCACTTCGTCGAGTCGATGCGGGGCATCCGGGCGGTGCAGGCGTTCCGCCGGGAGCCCCGCAACCAACGGATCTTCGCGGCGGTCAACGACGACTACCGGGTGGCGAGCCGGCAGGCGTTCCGGCTGATGGCGACGTACTCGCCGGGCATCAAGGTGATCGGCAACGTGACCGTGGCGGTGGTGCTCTGCTACGGCGGTTGGCGGGTGCTGGGCGGGAGGACCGAGGTCGGCGTGCTGGCGGCCTTCCTGCTCTACCTGCGGCGGTTCTTCGAGCCGATGCAGGAGCTGAGCCAGTTCTACAACTCGTTGCAGTCGGCCACCGCCGCCCTGGAGAAGCTGGCCGGGGTGCTCGACGAGCGGCCGTCGGTGGCGGAGCCGGCGCGGCCCGTGCCGCTGCCGGCGGGGCCGAGGCGGGGGGCGGTCGAGTTCCGGGCGGTCACCTTCGGCTACCGGCCGGACGCGCCGATCCTGGCCGGGCTCGACCTCGCCGTCCCGGCCGGGCAGACCGTGGCCCTGATCGGGCCCACCGGCGCCGGCAAGTCGACCGTGGCGAAGCTGCTGGCCCGGTTCCACGACCCGTCCGCCGGCACGGTCCGCCTCGACGGCGTCGACCTGCGCGACGTCGCCGACGCGGAGCTGCGCCGCGCGGTGGTGCTGGTGACCCAGGAGACCCACCTCTTCGGCGGCACCGTCGCGGAGAACATCCGGTTCGGCCGGCCGGGCGCCGACGACGACGCCGTGGCGGCAGCCGCGCGGGCGATCGGCGCGCACGAGTTCATCGCGGCCCTCCCCGACGGGTACGCCACCGAGGTGCACCGGCGCGGCGGTCGGCTCTCCGCCGGCCAGCGGCAGCTCGTCGCGTTCGCCCGGGCGTTCCTGGCCGACCCGGCGGTGCTGATCCTGGACGAGGCGACGTCCTCGCTGGACGTGCCGACCGAGCGGCTCGTGCAGCGCGCCCTCGGCACCGTCCTGCGGGACCGCACCGCCCTCGTGATCGCGCACCGGCTCTCCACGGTGGAGACGGCCGACCGGGTGCTGGTGCTCGACGCCGGCCGGATCGTCGAGGACGGCCCGCCCGACCGGCTCGCCGCCGCCGGCGGCCGGTACGCCGCCCTGCACCGGCAGTGGCGCGAGTCCCTGGTGTGAGGCCCGCGCCCGGCAATCCCGTGGCCCGGCCGTCGACCGCTGCCTACCATCGACGGATGACCGACACGGCGAGGACGGCCCGCGCCGGCGTCCCCGAGCGTCCGACCCTGGACGGGCTCGAGGAGACCTGGGCGCGCCGCTGGCAGGAGGAGGGCACGTACGCGTTCGACCGCTCGAAGGAGCGCTCGGACGTGTACGCGATCGACACCCCGCCGCCGACCGTATCGGGCGAGCTGCACATGGGGCACGTCTTCTCGTACACGCACACCGACCTGGTGGCCCGGTTCCAGCGGATGCGGGGGCGGGCGGTGTTCTACCCGATGGGCTGGGACGACAACGGCCTGCCGACCGAGCGGCGGGTGCAGAACGTCTACGGCGTGCGCTGCGATCCGACGCTGCCGTACGACCCGGACTGGCGGGCCCCGCGGACCCCGGTGGACGAGGCCGCCCGCCGGGACCCGACGCCGATCTCCCGGCGCAACTTCATCGAGCTGTGCGAGCGGCTGACGATCGCCGACGAGCAGGTCTTCGAGGCGCTGTGGCGGCGGCTCGGCCTCTCCGTCGACTGGTCGCTGACGTACACGACGATCGGGCGGGCGGCCCGGGCCGCCTCGCAGCGCGCGTTCCTGCGCAACCTGGCCCGGGGCGAGGCCTACCAGGCGGAGGCGCCGACGCTGTGGGACGTCGGCTTCGCCACCGCCGTCGCCCAGGCGGAGCTGGAGGACCGGGAGCGGCCCGGGGCGTACCACCGGCTGCGGTTCGCCGGGCCGGGCGGGCGCGAGGTGCTGATCGACACCACCCGCCCGGAGCTGCTGCCGGCCTGCGTGGCGCTGGTCTGCCACCCCGACGACGAGCGGTACGCCGACCTGGTGGGCGGCACCGCGCGTACGCCGGTCTTCGGGGTGGAGGTGCCGGTGCGGGCGCACCCGCTGGCGGACCCGGCCAAGGGCACGGGCGTCGCGATGGTCTGCACGTTCGGCGACCTGACCGACGTGACCTGGTGGCGCGAGCTGCGGCTGGACACGCGCGTGGTGATCGGCCGAAACGGCCGGCTGCTGCCGGACGCGCCCGCCGGGGTGCCGGCGGGGCCCTACGCGGCGCTGGCCGGGCAGACCGTCAACGGGGCCCGGCGCACGCTGGTGGGGATGCTGGCCGACGCCGGCGACCTGGTCGGCGAGCCCCGCCCGATCACGCACCCGGTCAAGTTCTACGAGCGCGGCGACCGGCCGCTGGAGATCGTCTCGACCCGGCAGTGGTATCTGCGCAACGGCGGCCGGGACGTCGCCCTGCGCGAGGAACTGCTGGCCCGGGGCGGGGAGCTGCGCTGGGTGCCGGAGCACATGCGGCACCGCTACGACCACTGGGTGGGCGGGCTGACCGGCGACTGGCTGGTCAGCCGGCAGCGCTTCTTCGGCGTGCCGGTGCCGGTGTGGTACCGGCTCGACGACGCTGGCGAGCCGGACCACTCCCACCCTCTCACGCCGGACGAGTCCGCGCTGCCGGTCGACCCGTCCAGCGACGCTCCGCCCGGGTTCGACGAGTCCCGACGGGGGCGGCCGGGTGGCTTCGTCGGCGACCCGGACGTGCTCGACACCTGGGCCACCTCGTCGCTGACCCCGCAGATCGTGGGCGGCTGGGAGACCGATCCGGACCTGTTCGCCCGGGTCTTCCCGATGGACCTGCGCCCGCAGGGGCAGGAGATCATCCGCACCTGGCTCTTCTCCACCGTGGTCCGCTCGCACCTGGAGCACGGGGTGCTGCCGTGGCGGGACGCGGTGCTCTCCGGCTGGATCCTCGACCCGGACCGCAAGAAGATGTCCAAGTCCAAGGGGAACGTGGTCACCCCGATGGCGCTGCTGGAGCAGCACGGCTCCGACGCGGTGCGGTACTGGGCGGCGAACGGCAAGCCGGGCATGGACCTCGCCTTCGACCCGGCCCAGATCAAGGTCGGCCGGCGGCTGGCCACCAAGCTGCTCAACGCGTCGCGGTTCGCCCTCGGGCTGGGCGCGGCCGACGCGCTGCGGGCGCCGGCGACCGAGCCGCTGGACCGCGCCATGCTCGCCGAGCTCTCCGGCGTGGTCGCCACCGCGACCTCCGCCCTGGAGGCGTACGACCACACGGCGGCGTTGCAGGCCGCCGAGAGCTTCTTCTGGCGGTTCTGCGACGACTACATCGAGCTGGTGAAGGAGCGCGCCTACGGCTCCGGGCCGGGTGCGGACTCGGCCCGGGCGGCGCTGGCCACCGCGCTGTCGGTGCAGTTGCGGCTGTTCGCGCCGGTGCTGCCGTACGCGACCGAGGAGGTCTGGTCGTGGTGGCGGTACGGCTCGGTGCACCGCGCGCCGTGGCCGACCACGTACGAGGTGGACCGGGCGGTCGAGGGCGCCGGCGAGCCGGCGCTGCTGCGGCTGGCCGGCGACGCCCTGGGTCAGGTGCGCCGGGCCAAGTCGGAGCGGAAGCTGTCGATGAGGGCGGAGGTGCCGCTGGCCGAGGCGCTCGGCCCGGCGCCCCTGCTGGACCAGCTCACCGCGATCGCCGGCGACCTGCGCGCCGCCGGCCGGATCACGAAGCTGGACCTGCTTCCCGACCGCACGCCCGAGCTCGTGATCGCCTGCGCGTTCTGACCGGGGCGCCCCGCCGCGCCTGCTACGGCGCGGCGGGGTCCAGGGCGAGTCGGGCGGAGAGGTCGCGCAGACACTCCTCGAAGACGGGCTCGACGTCGGTGTAGGCGAAGTCCAGCTGGTGCAGGACCTCCATGCACAGCAGCCCGTACAGCCGGATCCAGCAGTCGAGGAAGACGTGCGCGGCCTCGGGCGGCAACTGCCCGTCGATGGCGGCGGAGTAGGCGACTAGCTGTTCGCGCTGGGACGGGGGCAGGGCGGCCAGGTCCGGCGTCGGGAACGGCCGCGTCCGCCACAGCTCGACGGTCAGGTCGAGCAGCACCTGTTCGAACCGCAGGGCCGCCTGGTGCCGCGCCGAGTCCGGCCGGCGGTTCGGCGCGGCGATCGGGCTGGCGAAGATCCAGCCGAACTCGGCCGGATGGGCTACGGCCCAGGCTCGCATGGCCCGGCAGGCCGCCAGGATGCGATCGCCGACAGGGGCGTCGGCACGGGCGTCGCGGGCCTCCTCCATCGCGGCGGTCATCTCGCGGAAGAAGCCGGCGGTGACCGCCCCGACCAGCTCGTCGTGCCCGGCGAAGTAGTGGTAGAGCGCCGGCCCGCTCATGCCCACCTGACGGGCCACCGCGTTGATGGTCACCGCGGCCGATCCCTGCTCGACGAGCAGCCTGCGCGCGGCCGCGTGGATCTCCTCCAGGGTCGCCTGGCGCAGTCTCTCCCGCCTGCTCGCCGGTGCCGGCATCGCCGCCCCTCCCGTGTCGCCCACCCTCGCCGGTTGACATCCTAGAGCACCTATGATTATTTATGGCCTCTAAATAATCTAGAGACTCTAGGAGGAGCCATGGCCCGCACGACGCGCAATCCCCTGAACGCCGTCTTCGGCAAGTACGCCCACGAGGCCACCGTCACCGTCGCCGAGCAGGTCACGCCGACGATGCGCCGCCTCCGGCTGGCGGCCGACCAGCCCGTCACCTTCCCCTGCGCCCCGGGTCAGCACATCCGGATCCAGCTGACGGACCCGCTGTCGGTGGCGGGCATCCTGCGTCCGTCCGCGACGCTGCGCACGTACACGATCTGGGAACTCGGTCCCGACCGGCGGGCCGTCGAGCTCCGCGTCCACCTCTATCCGGGCGACGGCATCGGGCTGCGGTGGGCCAGGGCGGCCCGGGCCGGCGACCGGGTGACCTTCTGGTGGGCGCAGGGCCACTTCTTCACCGAACCGGCGCCGTACCACGTGTTCGTCGGGGAGGAGACCGCCAGCGCCGCGTTCGGGCCGATGATCCGGGCGCTGGACGCCTCGGCCAGGGTGTACGGGGTCATCGAGAGCGAGGGCCCCGAGCACGACCTGCCCATGCCCGGAAACCGGCCGTTGCGCCGCGTCCACCGGCACGGCCGGCCGGCGGCCTCCTCCCAGGTGCTGCTCGCGGCCGTGGCCGACCTCGACCTGCCGGACGACGCCGGGGCCGCCTACGTGGCCGGCGAGGCCAGGACCTGCCAGCTGGTGCGCGACCACCTGGTCCGCGAGCGCGGCTGGCCGCGCGCCTCCGTGAAGGTCAAGCCGTTCTGGGCCCCCGGCAAGCGGGGCCTGCACTGAGCCGCCGCCGCCCACGCCTACCCCGACGCCCTGACGAGACCGACTGCTGCCGAGAGGTGGAACCTCCCATGACCCTGCCACGAACCCTGACCGCCCTCGTCGCGACGGTGACGACGGTCGGCGCCGTCCTCGCCGACCTGGTCGTCCCCGACCTGGCGGCGCAGCACGTGCACAACCCCGGCTGGCCGCCGCACGCCAGGTTCCACGACGCCCAGTACGTGGTGATGACCGTTCTGCTCGGCCTCATCGGTCTGGCACTCGCCGCCCGGCCGGGCCCGACCCTGCGGGCGCGGCTGCTCTGCGCCGACGCGGTCGTGGCCACCCCGTGGCTCGGCATGCTCGGCGCGCTGCTGTTCCCCGGGACGGCCGCCTACGATCCGGAGTTCGCCGACCGGACCGTCTTCGTCCTCGGCCTGCACGGGCAGATCTTCATGGCCGTCGTCCTGCTGCTGGTCCTGCTCGGCGCGGCGGCGGGGGCCCTGCGCATGCCCGTCCGCCATCCGTCGCCCCGGTGACCGGGGAAGGCGGCCGAGGGCCCGCACCTGCCGCCGTCACCAGCCGCGCAGCAGCCGCAGGCCCAGGAGGAAGGCGACGACGGCGGGGCCGACCAGCAGGGTGATCGCCTGGAGGCGGTACGGCATCCGGTGCCGGGTCAGCTCCACGGCGTTGCCCAGCACGATCACCCCGGCCAGCATCAGGAACGCGCCCCACATCGGCGCGGCCCCGACGTCGACCAGGTCGACGCGGACCAGTTGCAGCGTCCCGCCGAGCAGCAGCGCGCCGGCCAGCGCCAGCAGGGCCACCGCCCGGTGCAGCCCCCTGGCCAGCGGGTGCACCAGCCGCCAGCGGTAGGTCCCGGCGACCGCCAGGCACGGCAGGATGACCAGAAGGGGCCAGCCCCGACCGACCACACCGAACATCAGCAGCGCCCCGACCGCGAACACCAGCCCGCCGAGGCTGGCGACCACGTATCCGGCGAAGGCCCGCCCGCCGCCCCTGGCCAGCAGCGGCCCGCCGGCGGCGGCGATCAGCGCGCCCGGGATCAGCACGAACCCCGCCCACCAGTGGAAGTGCCCGCTGGCCTGGGCGGCCGTGGTGGTCGCCGCCGCCGCCAGCCCGGCCACCGCCAGGCTGATCAGCCGGTGCCGACCGGCACCGGGATAGGAACCGCGCGACATCGCCAGACCCGCCTCCGCACTCACCCCCACAGCCTCGCCGGGCGGCGCGGCCCAGACCATCCGGCCAGCCCTACCATCGCGCGTCGGGCCGCCCGGACGGCCGCCGCGCGACGGTCAGCTCGTCTCGCCGGCCACGCTGAAGGAACGCAGCCGGTCGATCGCCAGCACGGTGAAGCCCACGCTGATCAGCGCGGCCATCACCGCCGCCACCGGCACCGAGACGCCGGCCTCCAGCAGCCCGGTGGGGGCCATCCGGTCGGCGAGGGTGATCACGTACTGCTGGATGGAGAGCACCTTGGTGCCGCTGACGACGTTGCCGAGCAGCCCCTCCCAGATGAGCACGTAGACCAGGCCCAGCAGCACCGGTCGCCGGGTGACCATGCTGAGCGCCACGAACAGCGCCGAGTACGCCAGCGCGCCGACCGCCGACGCGGCGGCGAGCGCCAGCCCGAGGCGTACCGAGTCGGCCAGCACACCCGCCACGTAGAGCGGCACGGCGACGGTGACCGCGGTGACGCCGGTTGCCACCGCCAGCTTGGGCAGCACGATCTGCCAGCGCGGCAGCGGCTTGGTCAGGATGTGCACGACCGTGCCGTCGTCGATCTCGGCGCCGAGCACGCCGGTGCCGACGATCAGCGCGACCACCGGCAGCACCACGGCCAGGCCGAGGCCGACCAGCACCGGCGGACCCCACTGGCCCGGGTCCACCCCGAGCGAGCGGGAGAGCACGGCGAGCAGCACCAGCACCACGGGCAGCGGCAGCAGCATGAGGAACCGGCGACGCCCGAACAGCCCCCGCACGGTGATCCAGGAAACGGTAGACATGGGTTCAGGCCTCCACGAGGTAGGAGAAGACGCTCTCCAGGGATTCGTCCTCGGGCACCAACTGCCGCACCCGGATGCCCTTCGCCAGGGCGATCTTCGGCAGGACGCGGGTGAACGCCCCGTAGTCGCCGGCCCGCACGGTGAGCCCGGTGCGGCCCAGCTCGACGCCGGTCACCGACGCCTCGGCCATCAGCGCCACGGCGAGCGCCCGGTCGTCGGTGGAGTGGACGGCGAAGACGTGCGGCCGGTTGGTCATCAGCCGGCGGATGGTGCGGAAGTCGCCCGAGGCGGCCAGCCGGCCGGCCACCATCACCTGGACGGTGCCGGAGACCTGCTCGACCTCCTCCAGGATGTGGGAGCTGAACAGGATCGTCCGGCCCGCGTCGCCGAGGCGGTGCAGCAGCTCCATCATGTGCAGCCGCTGGCGCGGGTCCATCCCGTTGAACGGCTCGTCGAGCAGCAGCACCTGCGGCTCGTGCACCAGCGCCGCCGCCACCCGGGCGCGCTGCCGCATGCCCTTGGAGTACGTGCCGATCCGGCGGTCCTGCGCGCCCTCCAGCTCGACCAGGGCGATGGCCCGGCGGGCCGCCTCCGCCGGGTCGGGCAGCCGGTGCAGCTTGGCGCTGGCCAGGACGAACTCGTGCGCGGTGAGGAAGGTGTGCACCGCCTCCCGCTCGCTCACCAGGCCCAGCCGGCGGTAGACCTCCGGATTGCGCCAGGTGGGCCGGCCGTCGAGGGTGACCGCGCCCCGGGACGGGGCGAGGAAACCGGCCATCATGTGCAGCAGGGTGGTCTTGCCGGCCCCGTTGGGGCCGAGCAGCCCGGTGACGCCGGGGCCGAGGCGCATGCTGACGTCGTTGACCGCGACCACGTTGCCGTACCAGCGGGAGACGCCGGCGAGGTCCAGGGTGCTGGTGGCGGCGGGAGTGCCCGTCGCCGGGTCGGCGCTGATCGTGGTCATCGGGCGGCCACCTTCCGGTATCGCAGCAGCAGGAGGGCCACGCAGCCGGCCACGAGCAGCGCGGCGGCGGCCGCGTAGACGGGGCCGAAGTCGCCGATCGGCAGCCCGCCCTCCCCCTCGAACAGCAACAGGTCGCCGAGCGCCCAGGTGCCCACGCCACCCACGAGCGTCGAGGGCGAGGCGAGGAAGGCCAGCTCGTTGACCGCCTGCGAGGGCATGATCGTCAGGGTGCCGACGATCGGGGTGGTCATCAGGAACACGGCCACGATCCCGCCGGCCGCGAACGCCCGCTTGCCGGTGAGCGAGGCGACCAGCAGGCCGATCGAGGCGAAGACCGTCGCCCAGAGCCCGGCGTAGAGGAGGCTGGGCAGCAGGTCGAGCAGCTCGTTCCAGACGCCGCGCATGCCGTCGCCGGTGGTGAAGGCGGCGCCCAGGAACATCAGCAGCTGCGGCCCGCCGAGCAGCAGCCAGAGCGCGGTGGCCAGCGCCAGCAGCTTGGCCAGCGGGTAGTCCGAACGCGGCAGCGGCCGGGAGAAGTAGAGCGGCAGCACCCCGCTGCGCAGGTCCCGCGAGACCAGCTCGGGGGCGACCACCGCGACGAAGAAGATGACCAGCCAGCTCATGTTGTCGGCGAACTGCGCGTACGTCATCACCGCCTCGCCGATCTGGCTGCGCACGGCGGTGAGCCCGGCGGCCACCACCGTGACGATGCCGACCACCAGCCAGGGGAAGATCTTGGCCTTGGCGCTGCGGCCCAGCCCGAACGCCGTCCGCAGGCCGTGCAGGTAGAGCGCGCCGAAGACGGCCCGACGGCCAAGCCGGGGGCCGGTGTAGCGCTGGTAGCCGATGTCGTGGATGACGCCGGTGGGCTCAGGCATGGCTGGGCTCCCTCGTGGCGAAGAGCTCGGCCACCCGGTGCCGGCGCTGGTCCAGCCGGTGCAGTGGCAGGTCCAGCTCGGCGACCGCGCCGAGGATCAGGTCGTAGGTGTCGTCGTCGGCCAGCTCGACGAGGAGCAGCCGGCCGTCCCGGCGTACCGGCAGGTCGAGCGCGGCCAGGCGGGCGGCCAGTTCGTCGGTGCCCTCGCTGACCTCGACGGCGAGCACGTCGGTGGCGGAGGTCATGGCGGAGATGTGGTCGGCGCGCAGCAGCCGCCCGCCGTCGATGGCGACGAGCGTGTCGCAGATCCGTTCCACCTCGCCGAGCAGGTGCGAACAGACCAGTACGGAGATGCCGAACTCCGTGCCGATCCGGTGCACCAGGGCCAGCATGGCGTCGCGGCCGGCCGGGTCGAGGCCGTTGGTCGGCTCGTCGAGCAGCAGCAGGTCGGGGTCGTGCACCAGGGCCTGGGCGAGCTTCACCCGCTGCTTCATGCCGGTCGAGTAGCCGCCGACGGGGCGGTAGCGCTCCTCGTAGAGCCCGACGTGCCGCAGCGCCTCGGAGGCCCGCTCCCGGGCCACGGTGCGCGGCAACCCGCTCATCCGGCCGAGGTGGGTGACCAGCTCGGCGGCGGAGAGGTCGGGCGGCAGGGCGTCGTGCTCGGGCATGTAGCCCACCCGGGCGCGGACCCGGGCGGAGTCGGTGGCCGGGTCGAGGCCGAGCACCCGGACCCGCCCGCTGGTCGGGGCGAGGAGGCCGAGCAGGATCTTGATCAGCGTCGACTTGCCGGCGCCGTTCGCGCCGACCAGCCCGATGATCCCCGGCTCGACCGCGACGGTCAGGTCGGCCAGCGCGGTGACCCCACCCCCGTACGTCTTGGTCAGCGACTCGGTCGCTATCAGTGTCACGACGTCAGCCTAGGAGGCGGAAGCTCCCGTGGGCAGCGGCTCGCCCCGGGCGCTCCCCTGATCCTCGCCGCCCGTGTCCCCTAGGGTCCGCGCGGTCGCCGCGCAAATTTCGTGGAAATCTACCCGCAACCTAACGGGTGGGCGGAACGTCCACCATAGAGCGGTTCACCGCTGCCCGGCGACCGGAGCCGACCGGGGCCGACCGACCACGGGGAGAAGCATGACCGGCGGTACGACGTCACCCAGGGTGAGCGTGGTGGTGCCCACGCACGACACCGGGCCGCACATCGACAGCCTCGTCGCCTCGCTGCTGCGCCAGTCGTTGCCGCCGACGGAGTTCGAGGTGATCTTCGTCGACGACGGCTCGACCGACGACACGCCCGCCCGGCTGGAGAAGCTCGCCGCCGAGCACCCGCACTTCCGGGTGCTGCGCATCGAGAACTCGGGCTGGCCGTCCCGGCCGCGCAACCTCGGCGTCGCCGAGGCCCGAGGCGAGTACGTGCTGTTCGCCGACGACGACGACTGGCTCGGCGACGAGGCGCTCGAACGGCTGCACGACTGCGCGAAGGCCCACGGCGCGGATGTGGTGATCGGCCGGATGGCCGGGCACGGGCGCGGCGTGCCGCGGGAGCTGTTCCGGCGGAACCGGTTCGACGCCACCCTGGCCAACTCGCCGCTGATCGACAGCCTGACCTGCCACAAGATGTTCCGTCGCGCCTTCCTCGACGAGCACGGGCTGCGCTTCCCGGAGGGCTGGCCGCGGCGGCTGGAGGACCACCGGATGGTGGTGCGGTCCTACCTGCTGTCCCGGCGGACCTGCGTGCTGGCCGACTACACCTGCTACCACCACACGCGCCGCGGCGACGCCGGGAACGTGACGGCCAACCGACTGGACCCGGCGGAGTACTACGCCAGCCTGCGGGAGGCGCTGGACATCGTCGACGCGCACACCGAGCCGGGGCCGCTGCGCGACCGGCTGCACCGCCGCTGGCTGCGCAACGAGATGCTCAACCGGGTACGCGGCAAGCGGCTGCTCGACGCCCCCGACGACTGGTTGGCAGAGGTCGTACGGGAGATCCAGGGGGTGATCCGGGAGCGGTTCGCGCCCGGCGTCGCCGCCGGCCTGCCCCCGCTGCAACGGGTGCTGACGCACCTGCTCGAACAGGGTCGCACGGCGGACCTGCGCCGGATGGCCGAGTGGGAGGCCGGCGTCCGCGCCGTCGGCGCCGTCGAACGGCACCAGCTGTCCGGCGCCACGCTGACGATCGCGGTCTCCGCCCGGCTGGAGTCGGCCGGCCGGCCCGTCGCCTTCACCGCCGACGGCGACCGGGACGTCCTGGTGCTGCCGGTCGACGGCGTCGATCCCGCGCTGCGGGAGGTGCCGGCCGTCCTCGACCGGAGCAAGCTCGACCTGGTCGCCCGGCACGAGGTGACGAGGGAGGAGCTGTTCCTGCCGGTCACTGTCGAGCACAACTGGATGCCCGGTCCCGCGGGCGTCCGGCACCTGCGGCACCGGGCCGTCGCCACGGTCGACACCGCCACCCTGAACGGGGGCCGCACCGCGGGCGCCTGGACGCTCAAGGCCCGCGTCACCAGCGCCGGCTGGGCCGAGGACGGCCCCCTGCGGCTGCGGCTGCGGTTCCCCGCCGACGGCGCCGCCCCGGTCGTGGAGGACTACCAGAGTTTCTGGCCCCGCCTGCGCCGGGCCGTCCGGCGCCGGATCGGGCGTCGCTGACCGGAACGCCGCTCGGGGTGGGCCGGCGGACGAACCTCCGACCGGTACCGCCGGGCGGTCCGCCCGGACGAGCCCCTGACGGCAGCGACGCCGGGCGGGCCGGCGGAAGGGCTTCCGCCGGCCGGTGACAGGGCGCGGCGGGGCCGGCACACTGTCCACATGCTCACCAGACTGCTCCGTGGGCCGCTGACGTGGGCCGTGGTCGTCGTCCTGGCGGCCGGGTCGGCTTTCGGCCTCTACTGGTTCCAGCCCTGGAAGGCGGTCACCGACGCCGAGGTCGACGAGGCGCTCACGAGCGTCGAGCCGGCACCGGCCTCCTCCTCCGCCGCCGGCACGCCCGCCCCCACCGGCCCCGTCCTGGTCAGCCGCGGTGACTTCGTGACCCACGAGCACGACACCTCCGGCAGCGCCCGGATCGTCCGCACCCCCGACGGCCGGCACCGGCTGGAACTGGTCGGGCTCACCACCTCCAACGGCCCGGACCTGCGGGTGTGGCTCACCGACCAGCCGGTGCGCACCGGCACCGCCGGGTGGCGGGTCTTCGACGACGGCCGGTGGGTCGAGCTGGGCCGGCTCAAGGGCAACCGGGGCGACCAGGGGTACGAGATCCCGGCCGACGTCGACCTGGCCGGCCTGACCAGCGTCTCCATCTGGTGCAAGCGGTTCGCCGTCTCGTTCGGCGCGGCGCCCCTGGCGGCACCCCGCTGATCCGCCGGCCGCACCCCCTGCGAGTGGAGTGGCGCTCTCGACCGATCGCCGACGGGCTGAGAAACTGTGTGCCGGTCAGTGGGTTGGGGGATGGATGAGCAACGGCTGGGTGCTGCCCGACGAGGTGCTCCGGGACGCGCCGGCGTACACGCCGCGCCCTGGTGAGCTCGCCGACCTGGAGCTGCTGCTGACCGGGGCGTACGCCCCGCTGGCCGGCTTCATGACGCGCGCCGACCTGGTCTCCGTCGCCCGCCGGGGCCGGCTCGCCGACGGCGCCCCCTGGCCGGTGGCGGTGACGCTCCAGGTGCCCACGGCGCTCGCCGCGGGCCTGGACCCGCGCGACGAGACGCGCCGCCTGCTGGTGCTGACCGACGGCGAGGGCGCGCCGGCGGCGGCGCTGGAGGTCGCCGACGTCTGGCAGGTCCGCGACGGGGTGGCCGGCGTCGGGGGCTCGGTGCGCCGGCTCGGCGACGGCGGTCACGGCCCGTTCCAGCGGCTGCGCCGCACCCCGGAGGAGGTACGCGCGCTGCTGCCCCCCGGCCGGGTGCTCGGGGTGATCGCCGACCGCCCGCTGCACCGGCCCCAGCTCGCGCAGATCGCCCACGCCGTCCGGACGCTCGGCGCCCACCTGCTGGTGATGATCCCCGTCGGCGAGGACGGCACCGGTGGGCTGCCCCCGGAGGCGCTGGTGCGCAGCGTCTTCGCCGCCCGCGACCGGATGCCGCCGGCCACCCTGGTCGCCGTGCCGCTCACCCGGCGCCGCGACGAGATCAGCGACGCGCTGCTGCGTGCCCGGGTGTCGGCGGCGTACGGCGTGACGCACCTGCTCTCGACGGGCGAGACGCTCTCCGGCGCGGGCCTGCGGGTGCTGGTGCCGCGCGAGCTGGCCTACGACAACCGCGACGGGCAGTGGCGCTGGCGGGAGGACATCCCGCCGCGCAACCGGCGCCTGGCGCTGACCCAGGCGGAGATCGAGGACCTGCTCGACCGGGGCTTCCCGTTGCCCGAGTGGCACACCCCGCCGGCGGTGGCGAGGGAGCTGGCCCGGGCCCGGCCGCCCCGGCGGCACCGGGGCCTGGTGGTCTTCCTGACCGGGCTCTCGGGCTCCGGCAAGTCGACCATCGCGCGCGGCCTCGCCGACGCGCTGCGCGAGCAGGGCGACCGGACGATCACGCTGCTCGACGGCGACGTGGTGCGCCGCGAGCTCTCCGCCGGCCTGGGCTTCAGCAAGGCCGACCGCGACCTCAACGTACGGCGGATCGGCTGGGTGGCCGCCGAGATCGCCCGGCACCGCGGCGTCGGCATCTGCTGCCCCATCGCCCCGTACGCGCAGGCCCGCGCGACGGCCCGCGAGATGGCCCTGGCCGCCGGGGCGGGCTTCCTGCTGGTGCACGTCGCGACGCCGCTGGAGGTCTGCGAGCAGCGCGACCGCAAGGGCCTCTACGCGCGGGCCCGGGCCGGCCTGCTCACCGGGATGACCGGCATCGACGACCCCTACGAGGAGCCGACCGACGCGGATCTCGTCGTCGACACCAGCGACCTGACGGTCGACGAGGCGGTCCAGGCCGTCCTGCACCACCTCACCGAGACCGGTTGGGTCGAGCCCCGGCTCCAGTCCACCTGATCCGCGCCCTTCTGCTTCCGTGGGTCACCCGCGCGCGCTAGTGTTCAGCTTTGTTCGAACACGTTTGACCGCGTGAGAGCGCGGGAGGCACGGAGGTGCGGCAGGTGCTCGCTCAGCAGCGTCAGGCGGCCATCCTCGACCGGGTACGCGCCACCGGCGGCGTGCGGGTCACGGAGCTGGCGGCCGAGTTCGGCGTCTCCGACATGACCATCCGGCGCGACCTGGAGGCACTGGACGAGCGCGGCCTGCTGGCCAAGGTGCACGGCGGCGCGACGGTCGCCGGCTCGACCGACGAACCGGGGTTCCGGGCCAAGTCGGTGCGGCAGCTGGCGGAGAAGGCCGCCATCGCCGGGCGCGCGGCGGAGCTGGTCCGGCCGGGCGCCGCGATCGCCCTCTCCGCCGGCACCACCACCGCCGAGCTGGCCCGCCGGCTGGTCGACGTGCCGGGCCTGACCGTGGTCACCAACTCGCTGCCGGTGGCCGAGATCCTGCACGCCGGCGGCCGCCCGGACCAGACCGTGGTGCTCACCGGCGGGGTGCGTACGCCCTCCGACGCCCTGGTCGGGCCGCTGGCCGTCGGCGCGGTCCGTTCACTGCACCTCGACCTGCTCTTCCTCGGCGTACACGGGATCACCGAGCGGGCTGGCTTCACCACCCCTAACCTGATGGAGGCCGAGACCGACCGGGCGCTGGTGGCCGCGGCCGACCGGCTGGTGGTGCTGGCCGACCACACGAAGTGGGGCACGGTCGGCATCTCCTCCATCGTCGAGCTCTCCGCCGCCCACGTGCTGGTCACCGACGACCGGTTGCCCCCGGACGCGCGGCGGGCGCTCGACGACCGGGTCGGCGAGCTGGTGATCGTGCCGGTCGCGGACGGGGAACGGGCGGCCGCCCGCACGGCCGCCACCGCGGAAGGGGTGACCCGGTGAAGCGCACCGCGATCGAGCTGGCCGACGGCCGCGAGCTCGTCTACTTCGACGAGCGCGACGACGCCGTCCGCGACCAGCCGGACCGCCGCGAGCTGCCCCCGCCGCCGCCCGCGTCGCAGCTGCGGCTCGACCCGCTGACCGACGAGTGGGTGGCCGTCGCCGTGCACCGGCAGACCCGCACCTTCCTCCCGCCGGCCGACCAGTGCCCGCTCTGCCCCAGCACCGCAGAGCGGCACAGCGAGATCCCGGCCCCCGACTACGACGTCGCCGTCTTCGAGAACCGGTTCCCGTCGCTCAGCGGCCGGGTGGCCGACGAGCCGGCCGAGATCACCCCGTTCACCCCGGTCCGGCCCGGGCTGGGCCGCTGCGAGGTGGTCTGCTTCACCGACGACCACCACGCCTCGTTCGCCAGCCTGCCGCCGCGCCGGGTGCGCACCGTGCTCGACGCGCTCGCCGACCGCACCGCCGTGCTCGGCGAGCTGCCCGGCGTCGAGCAGGTGTTCTGCTTCGAGAACCGGGGCGTGGAGATCGGCGTGACCCTGCACCACCCGCACGGTCAGATCTACGCGTACCCCTTCGTGACGCCGCGCACCCGGGCGCTCCTGGCCGCCGCCCGGCGGCACGCGGACCGCACCGGCGGGCGCAACCTCTACGCCGACGTGCTCGCCGCCGAACGGGCCGCAGGCGACCGGGTGGTCGCCGCCAACGAGCACTGGACGGCGTACGTCCCGGCGGCGGCGCGCTGGCCGTTCGAGGTGCACGTCGCCCCGCACCGGCCGGTGCCGGACATCCCGGCGCTCGACGACGCCGAGCGGGACGCCTTCGGGCCGCTCTACCTCGACGTGCTGCGCCGCTTCGACGGGCTGTTCGACATGCCGATGCCCTACATCGCCGCCTGGCACCAGGCCCCGGTACGCGTCGACCGCGAGCTGGGCCACCTGCACCTGCAGCTGTTCAGCATCCGGCGGGCGAAGGACAAGCTGAAGTACCTGGCCGGCTCGGAGTCCGGCATGGGCGTCTTCATCAACGACATCGCCCCGGAACGCGCCGCCGAACTCCTCCGCGCCGCCTGAGCGACCGGGCCGCCGGACGCGCGGGGCGCGGGCCTGAGACAGTACGCGGCGCGCGACGCGCGGGAAGAGCGCTGGGCGCGGCACGGGGCCCGGGCAGGGCGCGGCACGGACAGAGCGCGCGGGGCACGGACCTGAGACAGTGCGCGGCGCGCGACGCGCCGGAAGAGCGCTGGGCGCGGCACCGGCCCCGGACAGGGCGCGGCACGGACAGAGCGCGCGGGGGCACAGGCCTGAGACATTGCGCGGGGCGCGCAAGCCCGGACAGGACGCACGGGGCCGGGACGGGACCCACGACTGCGGAGACAGGGCGCGGGGGGCCCGGGACAGGGCCCCCCGCAGGGAAGGGACGGCTGGCTGTGCGCGACAGCCGGGAAGGTTGGCTGATCGGCACGCCTGCCGCGAGGCGACCGCGGTCAACCTTCCTGGACGCGACTGGCATCTCGTCCACCCAGGTCAACGAGGCGCGCCGAGCCAGGTGACGCGGCCCGGCGCGTCACCGCCCGACACGCCGCCAGCCGATGACGGCCGAACAGATCTTGGTAGGAAACGGCCCCCCAAGGGGCCCTCCGCTACCAAGATCCAAAATCGGCGGGACGGCAGGAGCCCGCCGGTGCCACCCGCGGAACGGCAGGAGGCCCGCCGGTGCCACCCGCGGAACGGCAGGAGCCCGCCGGCGGGTGCCGGCGGGCTCCTGGGTGACACGGCGGCGGCACCACGACGGTGCCGCCAGGGTGTGCCCGGAGGATCAGGCGGAGAGCCTGCGCGCCAGGTTCTCGTCCAGCGCGGTCATGAACTCGTCGGTGGTCAGCCACGGGGCGTCCCGCGAGATGAGCAGCGCGAGGTCCTTGGTCATCTGGCCGCCCTCGACGGTGTCGACGATGACCTGCTCCAGGGTGTTGGCGAACTCGGTGACCGCCGGGGTGCCGTCCAGCTTGCCCCGGTGGGCCAGGCCCCGGGTCCAGGCGTAGATCGACGCGATCGGGTTGGTCGAGGTCTTCTCGCCCTTCTGGTACTGCCGGTAGTGCCGGGTGACGGTGCCGTGCGCGGCCTCCGCCTCGACGGTGCGGCCGTCCGGGGAGAGCAGCACCGAGGTCATCAGGCCGAGCGAGCCGAAGCCCTGCGCCACGGTGTCGGACTGCACGTCACCGTCGTAGTTCTTGCAGGCCCAGACGTACCCGCCCTCCCACTTGAGCGCGGCGGCGACCATGTCGTCGATCAGCCGGTGCTCGTAGGTGAGGCCGGCGGCGTCGAACTCGGCCTTGAACTCGTTCTCGAACACCTCGGCGAAGATGTCCTTGAACCGGCCGTCGTACGCCTTGAGGATGGTGTTCTTGGTCGACATGTAGACCGGGTAGTTGCGGTCCAGGCCGTAGCGGAACGAGGCGCGGGCGAAGTCCCGGATCGACTCGTCGTAGTTGTACATGCCCATGGCGATGCCGCCGCCGGGGAAGTTGGCGACCTCCATCTCCATCGGGGTGCCGCCGTCGGCCGGGGTGTAGGTGATGGTCACCGTGCCCGGGCCGGGGACGACGAAGTCGGTGGCCTTGTACTGGTCACCGTGGGCGTGCCGGCCGATGATGATCGGCTTGGTCCAGCCGGGGACGAGCCGCGGCACGTTGGACATGATGATCGGCTCGCGGAAGACGACGCCGCCGAGGATGTTGCGGATGGTGCCGTTCGGCGACCGCCACATCTTCTTCAGGCCGAACTCCTCGACCCGGGCCTCGTCCGGGGTGATGGTCGCGCACTTGACGCCGACGCCGTGCTCCTTGATGGCGTTGGCGGCGTCGACGGTGACCTGGTCGTCGGTCTCGTCGCGGTGCTGGATCGACAGGTCGTAGTAGTGCAGGTCGACGTCGAGGTAGGGCAGGATCAGCTGCTCCCGGATCTGCTTCCAGATGATCCGGGTCATCTCGTCGCCGTCGAGCTCCACGACCGGGTTGTTTACCTTGATCTTCGCCATCGACCGGCGCTCCTCTCGGGGGACACGTGCTCAAGCAGTACGAGCGTACTGGAAACGGGCCGGCAGCCCCCAGCCGGCCTCGGTCGGGCCGGATAACGGGATGCACGGCGCGGGATTTCGTTGGCATCATCGCCCGATGCCACCGCGCCGCACCCTCGGGTCTATCACGGTCACCGCGCTCACCGACGGGGAGGGGCCGTTCTTCCAGCCCCGTGAGGAGGCCTTCCCGGACGCCACCGGCGAGCACTGGCGCGCGGCCGATCGGCGGGACCCGGACGCCGTCACCGCGGACGGCCGGTGGTGGCTCCGCTTCCGCAGCTTCGCCATCCGCGCCGGGGACGGCCCGGTGACCCTGGTCGACGCCGGGATCGGCCCGGCCGACTCCCCCGCCGCGAGCTGGGCGCCGGTGCCCGGGCGGCTGCCCGCCGAGCTGGCCGCCGCCGGCATCGACCCGGCCGACGTACGCACGGTGGTGCTCACCCACCTGCACTCCGACCACATCGGCTGGGCGGTCACCGGCTCGCCGGGCACGCCGTACTTCCCGAACGCCGACTACGTGCTCCAGCGGGCCGAGCTGGCCGCCGTGGAGAGCATCAACCCGGCGCTGCCGGCCGGCCTGGTCGCGCCGTTGCGCGCCGCCGGCCAGCTCCGGGTGGTCGACGGCGAGGAGCGGATCGGCCTGGGCGTACGGCTGCTGCCGACGCCCGGCCACACTCCCGGACATCAGTGCGTGCTGCTCGACGACGGCGACGAGCGCCTGCTGTTCACCGGTGACCTGCTGGTTCACGCCGTGCAGCTGGTCGACCCGGAACTGGGGTACGCCCACGAGACGGACCCGGAGACCGCCCGCGCCTCCCGGGTGGCGCTCCTGCGCGCCCTGTCCACCCAGCGCCCCACCATCCTGGCCACCCCCCACCTGACGCCCCCTTTCCTCCCCCTCTAGACGAGTAATTCCTAAGTCCATCCAGGGCTGCGGACGCAGCGAAGGGTGTTGATGATCCGTTTGTGACGACAGACCTCAACACCCTTCTCAC